>JAMBEQ010000050.1 GCA_024506175.1 Methylocystis sp. | reverse complement strand
TATATGGCCGTGCAGCAGGCGCTTGGCCTGTCGGACGACGACCTCGCGCAGCTCGCGCGCAACTCCTTCGAGGCGGCGTTTCTTCCGGAGGAAGAGAAACGGACGTTCGTGCGCCGGGTGGACGATTACCGCGAGCTGCGGAGCAAATAGCGCGCGCCCTGCTCAGAATGGCGCGTGTCCAGCCACCTCACGGTAAGCCGCCACTGCTTTCGAAAGCTTCTTGCCGGAATTTTCCGCCGGGTGCGCCAGGCTCCCAGCCGCATATGCAACCATGGGGTCGGCGTCCGCCGGGAGTCTCTTGACCTGATCGATCAGGAAGTCCGCCTTCGCTTTCTCGTCGTGCAGCTTGCCGAGACAGTTCTGCATCTGCTCCAGCTCCGCCAACAGGTTTCGCAGCGCCTTAGGCTTCGCCACCAGTCGCGCCGCAGGCTTGAAAAAGCCAGCCATGTAGCGGAGCTTTTTGGCTCTGATCCGAACCTTGTGCTGACCGGCGGGATCAAGCTCCGCGAGATCGCGGGCGCGTCTTGTAAATTTGCGTAGCCGCTTCTTGAGCGCGCGGCGCGCAAAACGACCGATGGGCTCCTCCACTTTTTTACGGTCGCCCCGCAGCCAGTCTCCGTCCTCGATCCAGTTCATTAAATCGACAAGCAACAAACGCAGGCGACTTGAGGAGAGGGCGGCGTTAATTTGCTCATGCGCGCGCTGTCTTTCGCCGTTCGTGAGATTGGCGAGCGCACGAGCGCCGGGGATGGCCCCATCCCTCGCCCTGGGCTGGAACGATTCTTCCTGAAACACATCAAGATCGCGCGCCCCGCCGAAGATATGAGAAATCCACTTCAACCCTTCGTCGAGCCTCTGATAGGCGTCATCCTCCACAACGGCTTTGAACAGTCGCAAAGCTGCACGCAGACGTCGCAGTGCAATTCGACCCTGATGGACAGCCTCCACCCTATCATCGCCGTGTAAGGCTTGAATATTGATGCTGAAGTCATGAAGGCACGTGTGACAAAGCAGTCGGAATGCCTCGGCGCATGTCATGCGCCTCGTGATTTTCGACGGGCGTCCCTTGAATGCGCGTCCCCATGCTCCCCCGCCCAACATATGGCCCCGCTCGGCCTTGCTGATAAAGCTCAGCAAAATCGGAGCCTCGAGGGACAACTTCCGCGCCAGCTCGAAGAGACCGCTTGTCTTGCCCGCCTTAAGTTCAAGCTCCAGCTCGCCAATCCATAAGGCGGCTCCGTTCGACCGGATTTCCCCTTTATCGAGCGCAACCTCGATTTCACTTCCCGCTATTTCGATATTCGAGACCTCTCGGGTGATGTCGACGTCAATATTGGCCCTCAGGCGGTCTTGCAGCCGTTGCTTCTTGAGAAGCCGCGCGAGCGGCGTCCTCTCGAATGCCGCCAGATCGGGCGTCTCGTCCCGGGTTTGAGCCTCGTATTCATCACGTGTAAGCGCAGAGGCTTGCTCTCTCTTTATCGTCTGGATTCTGTTCTTGCCGTCATCGCGCAGGCGCAAGGTTGCTCCGTGACGCCACAGATAGTCGTCTTCTGTGTCGAAGTAATGCGAGACGAGACGTCGGCCTTCCGTCAAGCCCTGGCCTTGCCGGGAGAGCGCCGCCTCCACACTCGGCAACTCGTTTGGAGAGAACACAAACTTCAACTCACTCTCTGCGCCGCCCGGCATGACTCTGGTCCTGCATTTACCGATACTATCGAGATATGAGCGGCGCGGGCGAAGGAAAGGGCGTATCGCGAGGGTTTAGGTGTAGCTGGTGGCGCCTCCTCGCGAAGCCACTTTCGCGCCAGTCGTTGCCGGGGCGCGCGAGGCGGCTCCAGCGGCGCATTCATGTGGAGCGTATTTTGATCGGCGCGGAAGCGAAACCATTCGACGCGATCCGCGTTAGATATCGAGCGGGGATTGAATATTACGCTCGCCGTGGCGCGGCATTTAGATTTTGCTGTGGTCAACGGTTCGTTTGAAGCGAAATCCGGAAGTAAACTTGCGGCCCCTAAATCGTCGCTTGGAAATCCTGATCGCCGCTGAGGCGCGATATTTTTGAACGCTTATATGCGGAGGGTTTGATGTCTTCTCAGAGAACGAATTCGCGGGCCAATAACTCGTACTCAGGCATATCTGCGCCAAATTTAACAAGTTTGCGCAACGAGCGCGGGTCTGTGGATCGGCGCGAGCTGTTGAGGGCGGCGACCACTGGCATCGTCGGCACGATACTCGGAGCCCGGTCCGCTCATGCCGATGGGGTGTTTTCGCGTCTAATGAGGGATCCCAACCCCCTCATTCCCTCTGCGGGGGCGGCTGAGGCCAATGCGCAGAGGCTCGCAACGCTCGGGGATTATATCTGGCTGACCCCGACAAAGCTCGGCGGCGGCGCTCAGGTTCAGGATCTGGCCACCGGGAAAACAATGGCCTGGATCGAATACTGGAACTATGGCGACAGCTGTCCGATCGCCCATCATCTGGCCGCGTTCCCATCAGCCGAACCGCGCAAAGGCTTTGAGTTCGTGAACTCGACGCAAGGTGGACAGAACGTGCTGATTTACGGCATCCCCACGCAGATCCGAGAGCACGGCATGCTCGATCCGCTCTGGGGACAGGGCAATCAGATCTACCGCGTCGGTTTCGACGGCCAGCAAATGAACCTTTTAGAAAATGTCGCGGAGACGACCGGGATCGGCCTGGGCGTGCATACGGTGATTTTCCCCGACGCTTCGGGCTTCTCGGTTTGCGACGGCCAGAAGGACGTCGTGGCCTTCTTCACGCGGGCCACTGGCTATCAGAAAACACAGGTGATCGACGCCTTCCGCTTCGATTGGATCGGGAAAGAGCAGAATGGCTTGCTGCAAGATAACTGGTTCAAGGGCGGGAGAATCCGGATCAGCCGTCTGGTCAAGGCGCCCGAAACCGGCCTCTATGATTACCGCGGCACAAAAGGCAACAAGCTGGACTGGGAAATGGTCCCTATGGGGGAATATCTCGCCTATACGGGGCAATTGCCTGGAGATTCAGTGAAGACGCTGACGGGCGCGGACAATTGCGTCCACCATCCCGTGCATCCGCTTTCGCTTGTGACGCTTCGAATGTTTGCCGTGGGCGTCGTCATCGACCGCGCGACGATGGAGCCAGTTGCCTGTATCTCGTCGCCGGAGGGCACGACCAAAGAGAGCATCGCTGTCAAAAAAATCGCCGACGGCATCTGGGAGATTACGCTCGACAATGTCGTGACCTCAGGACACGAATGCGGCTTCGGTCCGCATGGCAAGTGGTTCACGATGACGAACAACACCCGTCAGAACAGTATGGGCGTCTTCGATTGCGCCGATCGGGATCCCCGCAAATGGACGCGCGTGGGCGTCTTTAAGGATCCGCACTGGGTGGGTTCCACTCCAAGTCCATTCCACATCACTTATTCGATGGATGGATCCAAAATGTTCGTCTCCGAGCTGCACCAAAAGCCTGCGAAGAGCTCGATCGTCGTCGTCGACACGAATACATGGACAACCATTAAGCGCTTCGAAAACGTCGGCGTCGACACCCAGACGATGCATGTCACTTATGACGGCAAATATGTATTGGCGATCTTCAGCGGCTTCCAACGCTTGGAAGCGGGAACCTTCATCTTCACCCAGGATACGCTGGAGCCGGTCGGCTATATTCCGAACTTCGGCGGTCACCATGACTGCGTGATCGTTCCCCGCAACAACGAGGAGCTGGTCCATAGCCGCAGCACGACGGTGTGACCGGCGCCATGGCGTGTCCTTTGAGCGCGCCAAGGGGCCCAACTTTCAGCCCGGCGGATTGTTGTCGGGCTGCATTCATTCAGGGCGACGTGAGCGAGACATGACGAGGGGACTCCAGCATTTTCTCCTGTTTCGGCTCGCCGCGCAGAATGTGGGGCGACGGCTACTGCGGAGCTTGTTTCTCGGTCTCGCAGTTATGATGGCTGTTGGCGTGGGCTTTTCGGGCGCGGTTTTCGGCTGGGCTCTGCGCGACGGCGTCTCGACCAGCTTCTCGCGCATGGGGGCCGATCTCGTTATCGTGCCGCAAGGCGCGCTCGTGAATATCACCAGCACGCTCCTCACGGTACAGCCCACGGATCTCGACCTGGACGACAGGCTGGGCGAGACGCTTCGCGCTCTTCCCGGTGTCGCGAGGGTCGCGCCGCAACGCCTTGTGCGCGCCGCCGCCGAGGGGCGCGCGGTCAATCTTATCGCCTATGATCCGTCGCAGGACTTCACGGTGGAGCCTTGGCTGCCGGCAGGGCAACGCAGCTCGCCCCACCCACGGGGCGCACTCGTCGGCGCCCGCGTCGGCGAGAAGCCCGGCGATGCGCTGACGATTTGCGGCCGCACGCTCACGGTCGTCGGCCGTCTCGGCCAGACGGGCGTGGGCCCGGTAGATGAATCGGACTTCATTACCTTCGCCGGACTTGAACAGCTCGTCGCCGGGGCGCGACAGATGCGCATGGCGGCCGAAGCAGCACAAGCGGCGCGCGGCGAAAACCACGCGCTTCATGGCGCGGCGGAATGTCTGCCTGATCTCGTGCCGGGACGCGTCACCGCCTATCTGATTGAGCTCGCGGCCGGCGCCTCGCCTGAGAAGCTGCGCTTCACGATCGGACAAATCCCGGGGGTCAAGATCGTCGCCGGCAACCCAGTGTTCACCGCGGCCCGCCAGTCGCTCGGCACGCTATTTTGGAGCGTCGCCGCCTTCGCCGGCCTCCTCTTTCTCGCTTTGCTGTTCGTCGTGTCGTTGCTCTTTTCGGCCATCGTTCAGGAGCGTTATCGTGAGATCGGTGTATTGCGCGCGATGGGCGCGCGCCCGGCGCAGATCATGCGTCTCACACTCATGGAGGCCATGCTGGTCACCGGCATGGGCAGCCTGCTCGGCGTCGGCTTCGGATTCTTGCTTATTTTCGTCAGTGCGCGATCGCTCGGCTTCTATTTCACCTCGCTTGGCGTGCCTTTCGATGGACCACCGGAAGCTTTCATTTGGACAGCCGCCGTCCTCGCTATGTCCTGTGGCGTGGCGCTCGGCGTGATTGGAGCCCTTATCGCAGGTCGGCGTGCGACCCACGTCGAGCCTTACCTGATGATCCAGACGGAGCGCGCGTCATGATGCTTCGCGCTGTCGGCCTGCGTAAATCCTATGACGACGGCGAGAGGCGGGTCGACGCGGTCCTTGGCGCTGACCTTAACGCCGAAGCGGGCGCGTTCGTCTCCATCGTTGGTCGTTCGGGTTCGGGCAAATCCACGTTGCTTGCCATGGTCGGCGCCCTGACGCGCCCGAGCGGGGGCGAGATTTTTATCGCCGGCGAGAATATCTGGGCGCTGTCCGAGCGTGCACTGTCCGATCTGCACCGGCGACGGATCGGCTTCGTGTTCCAGTTCGAGAGTCTGCTGCCGAATTTGCGAGCGATCGACAATGTAGCGCTGCCTGCGCTGCTTGGCGCGGACATGCGGCCGGAGGCCGCCTATACGCGCGCCCTTGATCTGCTGACGCGCGTGGGCCTCTCGGACCGGCTATCGGCCTTTCCGGGCCAGATGTCTGGCGGCGAGCAACGGCGCGTCGCAATCGCCCGCGCCCTGATCAACAGGCCCCGCCTCGTCCTCGCCGACGAACCGACCAGCGATCTGGACGAAGAGACCGAAGAGGAAATCATCGCTCTGCTCGAAGCGCTGCGGAAGGACGAGGGTTTCGCGCTGCTTCTGGTCACGCATAACCGTGAACTCGCTGCACTCGCCGATTGCACGCTTGAGATGAGGCAGGGCCTGCTGTTGCCTGTTGACGCGGCGGCGGCTCCGGTGCGACCAGTTCGCCCGGTCATCCTGCCGGCTCCAGTGACGCCCGAAGCTGCAGTCGTGGCAGACGCCGAAGGCGTGGAGGCCTTGCGCCGACTCGGCGGGCATCTCTGGGCGACATTCGGGCGGCTGGCGGCGGTCGCCGCGGTCGTCTTTGGCGTTGCCTTTCTGGCCAATGAGGCCGTGGCCCGCTACCAGCAGTGCCAAGTAGAAGCACAGCGGGCGCGTCTCGATGCGCTTGAGGAACTCGCAACTTCGACGTTGCGCAGCGACATTGCCGAGATTACGCGGCTCGGCAATCATCGTTATCAGGTGACAATCTATCTCGAAAACACCAAGGCTGAGGCGCCGATCTATGTGATGTCGCCCAACGTGCAAGCCTTTGTGCAGGTGGGCTCGAACTGGCAGGAGGCCCCTCTCATGCCTGTCGCAGAGGCCACGGCTTCGGTTTTGATCGTGACGGGCCGGCTACTCTACAAGTTTGTCCTCGACATAAACGTTGAGAAGTTCACCGAGCTTCTGCCGCATTACATGCATGTGCGCTTCAGCAACAACATGCTCGTCAGTCCAGAGAGCGCGCCGAAAGACGAGCTGTTTCAACGAAACGACAATTACTTCATCTATCTCAAGCCTGACAATGTCGACGACGCCACTATTCTCCAGGATGTGCGCTTTCCAGGCTCGCCGCCCCTCTGGATCTGGATGCCGCCCCACTAGCGCCCTGGCAAAACGCGATCTTCTTTCGAGGACTTCGAAACGCCTGAATGGCTCACCGAAGCCCATCCGCCAGCTAATTTGGCATGGCCCTGGTAAGGCTAACCCATTCGCTCATCGTCCTCCACCAATGTAGGGACCGTGAAATAAAATCCCGCCCCCTCGCCCGGTTGGGATTTCACCGAGATACCCCAACCATGTCGGTCAGCGATCGACTTGCAGATGGCGAGCTCAATGCCTGTCCCGGGATATTCAATCCTGCCTGGCATCCGTTTAAACGGCTCAAAGATTGCCTGCGCAAATTCCTCGTGGAATCCGACGCCACGGTCCACGATCGCCAAGCTAGCCGTCGTCTCATCCTGAAGGGCGACCGATATCTGAACCTTCGCCCCTTCGCCTGGCTTGCGATATTTAATCGCGTTCGTAAGGATGTTGCGTAGCAAGCAACAGAACTGCATTCGGTCCGCCAGAAAAGCTACAGGCGCCGCCTGGACGTCGATATGAGACCCAGTGGCGACAATCACTTGGTTGAGTTCGTGGAGCACGCTGCCAATCGCTTCTTTAAGATCGATGACTTCCAACCGCTGCCCATCCAGGATTGTGCTGGAATAGGTCAGCAAGTCATCGACAAGCTTGCGAGCGGTCGCCGCATAGCCGCGCATCGCCTCTTGAGCGTAGGCCATGTCCGATTTGTTGGAGGACGCCATGGCGTTGTCCAGAAAATCGGAGAAGGCTTCGATCTTCCTCAACGGTTCTTGCAGATCGAGGGACGCCACATAGACGAACCGGGCGAGGCTTTCGGGGCTTGTCTCGACTGCGTAAGCGCTCTCAAGCGCTTGCTTGAGTTTTTTGACCGTTCGCTCGGCGCCTTCCTGCAAGGAGTCGCGAAGGACCCGCCGGAAAGGCCGCATGAATATCTGCCCCGGCGGCAACTCGAATTGGAACGACACACGCGTGGCGTCGTCACCTTGTTCCTCAAACTTGTATTGTGCTTCATAGGCCTCTGAAAGGCCTTTGATCCGGATGTTTCTCGGAGGATTGAAAGACACAATCTCGAAGGTCGACTCCGTACGGATGCCGTGGTCAACCGTGACCTGCCGCAGCTTGTCGCCAGCTTTAGCAGGCCCTGACGTCAAGGGCTCGAATTCCACGACCTGCGGATTCCACCGTGGGTAATTTTCAAAAAACCGGTGACCCACAAAATCAAACACGCTCGCTAGGGGGCGTTGGACAACCGCTGATGCCTCGCCGGTGATGGTCTTGGCCGATCCCGAAGTGAACATGACGAGCTCCCTGATCAACACGGAAAAATTTGGTTGCTTCGCCCACGGAATTCAACCGCGAGCCCGCAGGGCAGCATGCAATGGAAAAGACCACGGTTACGTTTTTTGCGCCTATGAACCCCAAGCCGCTTGACTATCGGAAAAACAAAGCCAATCTCTCGGGCAAGAGGGATTTTGAAAGACGTTCAAAAACTCACCAGGGAGGCTCGAGGAGGTGCAAATGAGCATCAGCGCTGAAGGCTTTCTGCTTGTGCTTGTCTCAGCGAT
Source organism: Methylocystis sp. (assembly GCA_024506175.1). Taxonomy (GTDB): domain Bacteria; phylum Pseudomonadota; class Alphaproteobacteria; order Rhizobiales; family Beijerinckiaceae; genus Methylocystis. The sequence continues at coordinate 21,711 of JAMBEQ010000050.1, read as the reverse complement.
CTTCGCTCTCTTGCTAATGGCGGAAAAACGGCGGCCTTATCAAAAGCTCGCCAATGCGCGCTTGTGGCAATCATTTCATACCAATGCCTCCGCGTTTCTGTTCAACAACTTCGTCATGAGCGGCCTCTCGGTTTCCAGCTTATTTTTTCTGGCGCAGAATTATGCCCACCACGGCCTGCTGAGCGGTCTCCAGGATGGTCTGCTCAAATGGGCGCTTTGTTTTGTCTTGTTGGATTTCGCGGTCTACGGATGGCATTTTCTGGGGCATAAGTCGGAGCGACTTTGGCGTCTTCACAAGATCCATCACAGCGATAAAGTCTTGCATGTCACGACGGGCTTACGCTTTCATGTCTTCGATCAGCTTCTTGAAGCCGTGGTGAAGGGTCTTTGTATTGTAACCATCGGGGTTGAAGCCCACGTCGTGATTTTGTGCGAGATCATAAGGATGCTTTTTGTGCTCTTCCATCACGCCAACGTGGCGGTGCCGGGAGAGAAATGGCTGTCGCGCATTATCATAACGCCAAGTTTGCACCGCGTACACCACTCGACCCGCCGTCTGGAGCACGACAGCAATTACGGCATCGTCCTCGCGGTGTGGGATATTATCTTCGGGACCCGAAAAGAGTTGCTTCCCAGGAAGTACGGTTTGGAGGTTATGGAAGCGCGCAATCTCCTGCAGCTCGTTAGCCTTGCCTTCCTAACCGAACGCCACTTTGCAAGGGTCTTGCATCTCCTGCCCTCAAAAGAAGAGGGTTGCATCGATCGGCTTGTCCTAGACGCGAAAGGCGGCAACGGCGCTGTCGCGGAGGCCATAGCGCAAAGGAGCAGATAAGCGCAATTCCGGCGGTCTCAGCGGTGCGTACCTACGCTGACATCCAGCAAAACTCGCGAGCGCCGGCGTGTCTGGCGCCCCTACCCCTTCGAAGGCTGCGGCGGGAGGATGACGACGGGCGAGACTGTTCTCGCGAAAAGGCCAGGAGACGACGCACAAGCCTCGCAGCTTTATCCGCGCTCCCTTCCGCCGACGAACAAAGCTCATCGCATCCGGACACGCCCGCGACTTTCCGTCTCAAAATATTAATGCTCGCAACAATGACGGCGAGAAGATTGTTGAAATCATGTGCGATGCCGCCAGCAAGATGACCAAGAGCTTCGAGCTTTTGTGACTGACGGAGCTGGGCTTCGGCTTGTAGACGGAGGCCGGATTGCTCAACGACCTGATCGTAGGCCATTTTGAGGTCGCGGATTCGCTTCTGCGAACTAAACAATATGAAAAGCCCGCTTCCCGCTATCGCCAGGAACAGGAAACCAAAAACGATTTCTAACGCTTCCGAGGCGCTGAGATAGGCTTGTTCGCGCTCGTGGAAAAGCCGTTCCTCTTCTTGTCCCATTTGATCAAGAAGGGCGCTGATCCTGTCCATGAGCGTTTTGCCATGACCCGACCGCACCAGTGCGACGGCCTCAGAGGCGCGACCGTCCTTTATCATCTGAACCCCGGCCTCCAGAACCTCAATGCGGTCCTTCGTGAGGGGCGCAAGTTCTTCCAAAGCTCCCAACTGTTTGGGGTTGTCCCGAACCAAATCTCGTATGTCGTCAATCTCTGCGTCGGTCCTCAGTCTTAGCTTTTCAAGAGGCTCGAGGAACTGTTCGTCGGCCGTGAGAAGATAGCCTCGTTCGCCGCTTTCAGCCCGGCGGAGGTGCGCAGCCAACCTGTTCAGCTTGCTCTCCACGGTGATCGTGTGACGAACCCAAGCAGCGGCGCGCCGCTGCGAAATCTCGGTCCCCACTGTCCCGAGCAAGACGAACGCCGCGATCCCCAGAACGAACACGCCCCAAAACACATCGCCCGCAACGGAGGGAAATGTCTTCTTCATAGCTGGCTCCCGCGCAGGGAAACCAGGCCCAACGCTTCCAGGCAAGTTAGTAAAGAAAGGCGAGCTTCAACGGTCAAGACGAGAGCGCGTCACAAAAGTCGGACGGCAACGCTACAGAACGGCGCCTTGAACTGGCCCGGCAGAGGTTCGCGAACGGTTGCCCGACACAAGGCTTGAAGACCGCTTTCCGATTTGCCATGCCAGCCCACCTTCGCGTGGCTCCGAACGCTCTGCCCTCCGCTGGAGTAATTCTCAGGCAAGCAACCCCGAGACCTTCAGCCTGTTTTCCATGGTCCCTAGCAAGACTGGAAATCACCTAGGCGACTCTACCTTAATGCCTATCCCGGTTGGGCCAAAGGCCCTTTCTCCATACTCCCTGCCAAACAGGAGCGAGTTATGATGAAGCTGCCATCAACCATCAGTCGACACATCGTCGGCGCTTCCGCAATATTGGCGGCCCTGGTGGTTTTAGGCTATGCGGTGAACTCAACGACCTATCCGCGTGTTGCAAGCCTCCCGGAGGCGGACCTTGCGATCGCCAATAACGTTTCAACAGAGGCGCCCTGGAATGAGAATTTCCTCGCGCAACTGAAGCAAGTCCCCCCGAACGCCTACGGATCAGCGCGGGGTTCCGAAGAAACGCTTGGCCAAAAAATAAAGGAAGGCATCACGGCGATGATCCCTTCCGTGAGTTCGAACTCGGCGCAAACGGCGTCTAAAAGCTGGAGCGATGAAGAGTGGCAAATCGCTGAAAAGGCGGTGGCAAACTCTCGGGGCGCCGCGAAAGCGAAGAATAGCAGCAACGCCAGCGTGGCCTCAGGCACAGTCTGGCAGCCGCCAGAGGAAATTGCGAACCGCAGAGCTGGTCAATCGAGGTAAAAGCCAGTTCGCGGCGAAATAGCATAAAGGCTCAGACTCTCCTGGCCTAGAAAGGGAGCATTAAATCGGCTTGTAGAAATGCGCCATTCTGGCCGTTAGAGTCCTAGGCGGCTCGGCCGGCGAATTCCTGGTCGGGCCGCACGGGCGCGTGCAAGGCGAGCGAATTATCCGCAAGCTACTTCGTCAGGGCGTCTCTCTGTCCGCGATAAAGCGCGAGCTCGGAACCGACCGGAACTCAGCGTGCACACGAATCACGCTATAAACCCGTCGAGCCGAACGCGGACGATTTCAGCCTCTCTTGGCGCAGCGCCGATTGCCACGCCTATTCGGACATTGCCGTCTGCGTCCGAAGTAATTCTCCTTGTGGCGACGTCCCAGTAAGCGGGGGAGCCAAGTTTCAGATCACAAGGCGCTTTCGGAAAATCGAAGCAGCCTTGGACCATAATCTCGATTTCTTCCCCTTCTTCGGCTGCACTTAACGCTACCCCACAGAGCTTTTCAATGATGAGCAGGTCGCCCCGATTTACCCCTCCCTGAGGAGCAGGAACCAAAATTCGATCTGAAGCCGCTTCGTATATTTCTTCCATTGTCGTCCGTTAAGCGCCGAGTGGTGGCAGGGTGAGGCTCGTCTCGCGTCATCTGAGTCGGCTCAGACCGCTCTTAAGTAAGCGCCTGTCGAAAAATTGGAAGCGCTGATAACCTGCGGGCGGCTGCGAGGAGGCAGTTGGCCACGATCCCCTTTATTCGGCTGGGGGATGATTTCAGAATTTAACATACCGTGTTAATATTGGGTCATGCGCCTGACCACTTTCACTGACTACGGGCTACGCGCCCTTATCCTGCTCGCCGACCGCAGGCCCGAGGTGCTGAGCGCGGGTGCGATCGCCGACCATTTCGAAGTCTCGCGACACCATATGGCGAAGGTGCTCCAGGAGCTTTCCGCCGCGGGATACGTCGAGGGCATCCGCGGCGCGCAGGGCGGCGTTCGATTGGCCCGGGACCCACGGGACATCCGTATCGGCGACGTCATCCGCACGCTCGACAATCAACCGCTGGTCGAATGTTTTAGCACGCAAGGCAGCAACTGCGCCCTTTTGCCGCGGTGCCGACTCAAAGGAATGCTGGCGCGCGCCGAGCAGGGTTTTTTGAGGGAACTCGACCGATTTACCTTGGACGATTGCCTCAATAAAGCGCCCTCTCCCGCCGGCCTTGATCTCTCGCTCTGAAGAAAGCTTGCCCTGCGACTCCCTGGCAGCTTGACTTCCCTCCCCTCAATTGCGTATTCTGTATACCTATTTAGACGCCAAAATCGGCGTCGTCGGGAGGCAGGAGAGGGGCATGTTCTGTTATCAATGCGAGCAGACGTATCGGTCGGAAGAAGGCGCTGGCTGCGCGGGCACGAAGGGCATGTGCGGGAAGGACGCGGCGACCGCGGATTTGCAGGACATCTTGCTTTACGCCTGCGAAGGGATCGGTCAAATCCTGCACCGGGCGCGCCGATTAGGAGCGACGGACATCGAAGCTGACCGCTTCATCATCTTCGCCTTTTTCACCACGCTGACGAACGTCAATTTCAACTCCATGAAGTTCGTCGAACTGATTCAACAGGCGTCTCTTACCCGCGATCGGGTGAAGGCCCTTTACGAACGCGCCTCATACGCGGCCTGCAAATATCCGGAAACGCTCTCTGGGGCCGCCGCTTTCGTCCCGGCCAAGGACATGAGCGGTCTTCTCGCCCAAGCGCCTGAGGCGGCCGTCAGGAAGGGCGCGGAGAGTTTCGGCGAAGACGTCGTCGGTCTGCGCGCGCTCATCCTTTATGGTCTCAAGGGCATCTGCGCCTATGCCTATCATGCGCGAGTCCTCGGGCAAGAGCGCGACGCCATCTACGAGGCGATCGAACATGCGCTCTCCGTTCTCGCCAGAGGGGAAAGCGACATTTCGGCCCTCCTCGACGAAGCTTTGGCGATCGGCCGCGCCAATTTCGTCGCTATGGAAGCGCTCGACGCCGCCAACACAGGGACGTTCGGCACGCCGGCGCCCACGAGCGTCCGCGTGACGCCGGTCAAAGGCAAGGCGATCCTCGTCTCGGGTCACGATCTGAAGGACTTGCACGCGATCCTCGAGGCGACCAAGGATAAAGGGATCAACGTCTACACCCACGGCGAACTGCTGCCGGCCCACTCCTATCCGAAGCTGAAGGCTTATCCGCATCTCGTCGGCAATTACGGTGGCGCCTGGCAGGATCAGCAGAAGGAATTCGCCGAATTCCCAGGGCCGATCGTCATGACGTCCAATTGCTTGATCGAGCCGCAGCCGCGCTATCGCGGGCGCATCTTCACAGCCGGTCCAGTGGACTGGGCGGGCGTCCGCCACATCGCCAATGAAGACTTTTCGATCGTCGTTCAGGCCGCCCAGGCCCTGCCGGGCTTCGCCGAGGACGCGCCCGAGAAGACGATCACCATCGGATTTAGCCGTGATACGGTGCTCGGCGTCGCCGACAAGGTAATCGACGCGGTGAAGGCCGGCGCCATCCGCCATTTCTTCCTCATTGGCGGCTGCGACGGCGCGGCTCCAGGGCGCAACTATTATAGTGAATTCGCGGATGAGGCGCCGAAGGACTCGGTAATCCTGACGATAGGCTGCGGCAAATACCGCTTCAACAAGCACGATTTTGGGACCATCGGCGGACTGCCGCGCCTTCTCGACATGGGTCAATGCAGTGATGCCTATTCCGCGCTCGTCGTCGCGACAAAGTTGGCGGAGGCCTTTGGCGTCGGCGTCAATGAACTGCCGTTATCCCTGATCGTCTCTTGGTTCGAGCAAAAAGCGGCCGCGGTGTTGCTGACTCTGCTGGCGCTCGGCGTGCGCAATGTGCGATTGGGCCCGACGCTGCCGGCATTCCTCACCCCGACGCTTGTCGGTGTTCTGGTGGATAAATTCGGCATCCAGCCGATCAGCGAGGCCAAGGCCGATATTGAAGCGTCATTGAGCCGCGCCGCTTGATGCTCCTCATCACGGGCGCCCGCGATCGGGCGTCCGTCTCGCAATGGAAACCCGAATGTTCAAGGTCAGCCTTATTACCCGCGATGGCGCGGCGATCGCCTTCGACGCCGAGCCTTCGGAAAGCTTGCTAGATGCCGCGGAACGCTCCAGCATCTACCTCCCATCTTCTTGTCGGGAGGGCGGTTGCGGCGCCTGCCGCGTCGGCCGCGAACACGGCGACGTCGAACTCCTGCCTTATAGCAGTTCGGCTCTGAGCGACGTGGAGCGGGATTCGGGCGACATTCTGCTCTGCCGCACTCAGGCGCGAAGCGACCTCGCCTTGCGCGCGCCTTTCGACCAAGCGGCAGTGGGGTTTTCGCCCATTCCGGAGAGACAAGCGGTCATCTCCGAAATCACGCCTGCTGGATCGGGCGCGGTGCGCCTAGTTTTGCAATATGAGGATGATGCCGTTTTCGGCCGCGCCGCCCAGTTCACCGCCGGACAGTTTGTTGAGCTCTCGCTACCAGACGGTTCCGTGAAGCGTTCCTATTCTCTCGCCAACACGCCCAACTGGGACGGGACGCTCGAGTTTTATATCCGCCTTCAGCCGAACGGCGCGTTCTCGAGCTATTTGAAGGACAGGGCTGCGCTTGGCGATGCTCTGCTTGTCCGCGGGCCGCAGGGCCAATTCACCGCTGATGAGGCCAGCACAGCGGAACGCTGGTTTGTGGCGGGCGGAACCGGTCTTGCTCCGGCGCTTTCCATGCTCCGCCAAATGGCCGAGTTTGGCGATACGCGCGGTTGCCGCTTGTTTTTCGGCGTTAACCGGGTCGATGAGCTTTTCGCCTTGGATGTCATCGAAAATCTCAAAAATGCGATGCCCCAATTAATCGTCGCGACTTGCGTCTGGAAGCCTGAGACGCACTGGGAGGATTTCGTGGGCACGCCCGCCCAGGCGCTCACGCGGGCGCTTACGGAAGCAGCAGAACGGCCGGATATCTATGTTTGCGGTCCGCCTCCGCTTATCGCCGCGACTGAAAGCGCCGCCTTGGCGGCGAGCGTCGATCATACGCGTATCTTCAGCGAGAGGTTCACCCCCGCCTGACCTCGGGAGACCTTGGGGTTGGGTCGAGGGCGACAATCATCGGCCGCCGCATTGCGCCCTCGGCTACACGACCCCATGAGTCCCATCGGCGCACGTCATTGGTCGATTTGCGGCACGACGACCGCACAGCACGCCGATGCGCATCCCGCTTCCTGTATCGGTGGACACGGAACGTCGCCGTAGGAGCAGAACACGCAACAGTCGCCGGCTTTGGGCTTCAACAGCGCGCCGCAGCCCTTGCATTCATAGACGACTTGGCAGGCGTCGGTCGGCATCGACTCCGCCGAGCGGTAGCCGCAACGCGGGCACGTGACCGTTGAAAGGAGCTGCATTCACCGGCCCCGCAGCAGCTTGAGCAGCAGGGGATCGATTTGGTCCCAACCCGCCGCCGCCGCAATGATCGCAGTAGCGCAGAACAGGAGGGCGAGCGTCCCCCAAGACCGCTCATGAGAGGCGCAAGGCGAACTGGGGACGCAAGCCATCCGGCGGCGCCGCCACCACGCCGCCCACCCGGTGACGACCGTTACGCCGCTGGCGGCGAGGAAAGGGGTGCGCCATTCGGATATCGCCTCAAGGCGGGTGAGAACCCCCGCGCCGGCGCCCAGAGCGGCGAGGCCGAGCGGGATCACGCAACACGACGAGGCGACGATGGCGCCTAGGCCGGTGGCAAACCCGAGCGCCGCACACCACTTGGGCGCGCCGGAGGTCAAGGCGCGCACCGGTTGAACCCCTTTTTCGCTAAGCTTGACCGCCATGCTCGCCCTCTCTGCGGGAAAAGGCTATCCTGCAACCTGTAGCGGCTATAGGTTCAAGGGAAAAATCAGCGGTCATGCAGCAGCTTACCATTGGACGGCTCGCCGCTGCGACGGGCGTCAATCTTGAGACCATCCGCTACTATGAGCGCATCGACCTGATGCCGAAGCCTGATCGAACGGCGGGCGGGCGCCGCGCCTACGAGGAGGCGCATATCCGGCGGCTGGCCTTCATCCGCCGCGCCCGCGAACTTGGCTTTGGGATCGAGGACATTCGCGCCCTGCAGGCGCTGCATGAACCCGCCGCGGGTTCCTGCAAGCAGGTGCGGGACATCGCACAGGCGCACTTGGACGACGTGCGGGCGAAGCTCGACGACCTCGCCAAGCTCGAACGCATCCTCGCTCGGACGGTCGCCAAGTGCTCGAGCGAGACTGCGCCTCCCTGCCCCGTTCTCGACATGCTTGGAACGAGCCGTTTAGGGGCGATCCAAGGCCGCCAGCCGCGACGCTAGGCTTGGCCCGCAACTGGCGAGTATTTCGCCGCATTCATGAATGGGCGAGGTCGGCGGAAGAGTGGACGGAGATAGATCCAGATCAGCGCCGCTCTGGAGCACTAATTGGACAGAATATCGGCCGTGACGGCTCTATCCGGGATCCTTCTTTGGCGCGAATGCAGAGCTACTAAGGAGCGGGGAGGACCGCGATGAGAAACTCCAACGCGCTGCCAATCTTGATCTTTGTCTTGCTGCTTGGCGTCGGCTTGAGCTTTTCCTATGCGAGTCTCGACCTTACAGACCCGCGCAAAAGCGCAATAATTGCCCTCGGTTCGGCAACGTCTGCCTTGATCGTCTCCTATTCAATCAAGATCGCTAATCAATGGGAACGGGTCGTGGTATTGCGGCTCGGACGCTTTCACGCGCTCAAAGGCCCGGGCCTGTTCCTGATCATCCCGGTGATCGACGTCATCGCGTATTGGATCGACATTCGCGTGATTGCGACTGCGTTCAAGGCGGAGAAGACTCTTACCAAGGACACCGTGCCGGTCGATGTCGATGCGGTGTTGTTCTGGAAAGTCGTCGACCCAAAAAAGGCGGCGCTCGACGTCGCCGACTATGCAAGCGCCATAAATTGGGCGGCTCAGACCGCGTTGCGCGACGTGATCGGCAAGACCATGCTTTCGGACATGCTGGAGGGGCGCGAAAAGATCAGCGACGAACTCCGGCGTATTATCGACATCCGGACAGAGCCCTGGGGCATTAACGTTATTTCTGTCGAAGTGAAAGACGTGCTGATTCCGGCCGGTCTGGAGGACGCCATGTCAATGCAGGCGCAAGCGGAACGTGAACGTCAGGCGCGCGTCATCCTCGGCGACTCGGAGCGCCAAATCGCCGAGAAGTTCGGCGAGGCGGCGAAGACCTACGCCGACAATCCAACCGCCTTTCATTTGCGGGCGATGAACATGCTCTACGAGGGGTTGAAAAAAGAGAACGCCACGATTGTCGTCGTGCCAAGCACGGCTGTCGAAACGATGCAGCTTGGCGGACTCGCTGGGGTAACGGCGCTATCGGCAGGCTTGAGTCAAAAGGTTACCCCTGAGCCTGCGGTCGGCCCTTGGTCTGGGGTGCCACCGTCAAAGCTGGCCTCAGAACGATAACGCCATCAAGAGCGGCGCGGCGGCTCATTTCAGGGTTTGGCATCGGCTTCGTCGAACTCTGGCGCCTGTTCTAGACGTGACCGGGCGCGCCTAGGTCGTCGGCGGCGCGCGCTCGGCCAGGATTTCCCTCAAGAGCCCCTCCCCCGCACGGATTTGGTGGCTGGAGCCGCTGAAGTCGGCTCCGACCGGCTCTGCGCGCCCGCCGAGGCGCCACGCGAGGAAGGCTTCCATAATCGCCTTGAAAGCGATGTCGTTTTCCGGCCGCGCGAATCCATGGCCTTCGTCGGGATAGACGAGGTAGATCGCGGGAATCCGCTTCTCCGCCATCGCCGCCACGATCTGGTCGCTCTCCGTCACCTTGCAGCGCACATCATTGGCGCCGTGGCCGATCAGCATCGGCGCGGCGATGTCCTCCGCCCGGCGCAGCGGCGAACGCGCCTTCAGCAAGGCGACGCCCTCGGGCGTGCGGGGATCGCCGACTCGGAAAAACTCTTGCTCGTTGAAGGCCGTCCAATAGGGCGGCGGATTGGCGAGCATCGTCTCCAGATTGGAAATCCCGACCACCGCCACGGCGCAGCAAAATAGGCCGGGCGTGAAGGCCGCGCCGGCAAAGGCCGCATAGCCGCCGTAGGATGCGCCATAAATTGCGATTCGCTCGGAATCAGCGACGCCCACCGAGATTGCCCAATTCACGGCGTCTATCAGGTCGTCGTGCATCTTGCCGCCCCACTCGCGGTCGCCGGCGCGCGTGAAAGCCTTGCCGAAACCGGCGGAGCCGCGAAAATTCACCTGCAGGACGGCGTAGCCCCGATTCGCCAGCCACTGGACGTCCCGATTGTATCGCCACGAATCGCGCGCCCATGGGCCGCCGTGGACATAAAGAACCATAGGAAGCGGCTGCGCAGGCCGCGCGCGCGCGCAAGAGACGGGCAAGGTGAGATAGGACACGAGCTCGAGCCCGTCCCGCGCGGTGACGACGATGGGCTGCATGGGCGCGAGCGGCGCCGCCTCGAGCGACGGCCGCGCCGAAAACAGAAAATCAATCTTCTTGCTGCGCCGATCGAACAGGCGCCAGGAATAGGGCCGTTCGGCACGCTCGGCGCCGACAATCCACAGGGCGCCGTCATCGGACTGGCTCTCGATCTCGATGGCCGCGTCCAGCTCCTTCTCGAGCATGGCAAGGTCGCGGCCGACGTCGGCGTCGACAGCCATCCATTCCCGGTAAATGTATTCGGCCGAAACCGCCGTCACCTCGTCGGTGCGGGGATCGCTCAACCAGCCCGAAACATCCGCCTTATCGTGCTCGGCGATCAGCAACTGCGCGCCGGTCGTCCAGTCGACCCGTAGCATCGCGGCTTTGTCGCGGCCGACGCTGCTGCGCAAATACCAAGCGTCGCCAGCGCGATTGACATGCAGCGGCTCCGTATCGAGGACGTCGTCGGCGTCGAGCGACATGATTTCCTCGAAAGCCGAGCCGGTCCATTTCAGGATCGCCGCCCCGTTTCCCAGGTCCAGCGTCGTCGTCGCCAGCCTTGGAGCGAGGCCGCTGTCGAGCACATATTTCGCAATGTCTTGGGTGTTCTCGTAAACGAGCCGACGCGCTCCGTCGCGGATGTCGACAAGATAAAGATCGTGCCATCGCGCGTCGCGATCGTTCATGCCGACGGCGATGAGATTGGGATCGTCGCGGCTCATGCCGAGGAGGATCGCGAGAAGGTCGGGATAGGGCGTGAGATTGATCGGCTCAGACCCGTCGACGCCAACTCGCCAGAGATTGAAATTTTCGTCGCCGTCCTCGTCTTGCACGAAGAGCACATGCGCATTGGTGCGCGCGAACCAGTGGCTGAAAATCGGCTGGCGCGTTTGGCGAGTCAAAGGGCGCGCGGCGGCGAGATCGTCTCGCGGCGCGATCCAGACATTCATGACGCCTTCAACGGCCGCGAGCCAAGAAAGCAAGCGCCCATCGGGAGACAGCACCGGATTAGCCGCCTCGGCGTTGCCGAAAAAACTTCGACGGGGAATGAGCGGCGCCTCGACGGCTTCGATCATGCGCGCCTCACAGTTTCACGGGTCCGGTTTCGATTGGGCGAAGAAACCGCGGAAGAATCCCTCGGCGGGAGGAAACTTGTTTCCCCGCAGCCTTTGTATAGCATGGCGGCAAAGCGGGGGCCATCCTGCGAGGGTTTGCGGCATGGGCGAAGCTTCGTGGAATTGGAGATTGGCAGCGCATGAATATTCTGGGCGTCAACGCCGTTTATCACGAATCCGCCGCCGCCGTCATCGTCGACGGAAGGGTCATCGCAGCTTGCGAGGAGGAACGCTTCACCCGCATCAAGCATGGGAAGGATCCGCAGGTCGACAATCCACAAGAACTGCCCGAGAACGCCATCAGCTTCTGCCTGGACTATGCGGGGCTTCGGCCCGAGGACGTCGATCTCGTCGCCTATTCCTTCGAACCCAAGCTACGGCGCACAAAGTTTCAAGCGGAGTGGTGGCCCGACAGCCGGCTTGAATCCGACTTTTTGCTGCATCTCGAAAAAGTTGGGGACTCCTTCGCCAAAATCATGGGGAGACGCCTCGGACGCAACCTTAAATTCGTGCCTCATCATCTCGCGCACGCCGCCTCGGCCTATTACCCCTCTGGTTTCGACCGGTCGGCCATCCTCGTCGTCGATGGCATCGGCGAGGCCGACTGCACGTTTCTGGCGCGCGGCGAAGGCGGGCGTATACGCGCCATCGAAGCGCTCTCCTATCCGCATTCTTTGGGTTTCATCTGGGAGCATGTGAGCGTTTATCTCGGCTTCTCTTCCCATGACGCCGCCAAGGTCATGGGTCTCGCGGCCTATGGCGATCCGAATGTGTTTCGCCGCACCTTCGCGGCCATCCTCAGGGTGGATGAGCAGGGCTATTCGGTCGATGCGGACGCCATCGGATTCCGCACAGTTGAGCCACGCAATCTCGACGCCTTGTTCGGGCCGCGACGCAAGCCGGACGGAGAAATCCTCCAACATCACATCGATGTCGCGGCTGCGCTGCAGGATGCAACCGACGCGGCCATGGCGTCGCTGCTGCGCCGGCTCGAACGCGAGGTCGGCGGCGAGCAGCTTTGTATGGCAGGCGGCGTCGCCTTGAATTGCGTGACCAATTCGACGATCAGCCGCGCCAGCGGCTTCTCCAAGATTTTCATCCCCTCCGCTCCTCACGACGCCGGCACCGCGTTGGGCGCCGCGCTTGTTGTCCATTGCGCGCAGGAGGGCGCCGAGCCGCCGTCGGGCGGCGCGTCACCTTATCTCGGACCGGAATACAGCGAGGGCGAAGTACTCGCGGCGGTCAAAGCGGCGGGTCTCCCCTATCGCAAATGCAAGAGCGCCGCCCGCGACGCTGCGGAAATGGTCGCCGACGGCAATATCGTCGGATGGTTTCAGGGACGCATGGAGTTCGGGCCCCGCGCTCTCGGCAATCGGTCGTTGCTCGCTGATCCGCGGCGACCCGACACGCGCGCCATCCTCAATCGCCGCGTCAAGCACCGCGAGGATTTTCGTCCCTTCGCGCCAAGCGTTCTCGCCGAGCGCGCGAAAGATTGGTTCGACATGGGGCCGATCACGCCGAGCCATGAATTCATGCTCTTCGCCTGCCCCGCGAAACCCGGCCTCGCCGCGCGCATCCCGGCTGTCATCCACCAGGACGGGACCGCCCGGGTGCAAATCGTGCGACGCGCCGCCAATCCGCGCTACCATGCGCTGATTTCGCACTTTTTTGAACGGACCGGCGTGCCGCTCGTCCTCAACACCTCGTTCAACGACAGCGAGCCGATCGTCTGCACGCCCTCGCACGCCATCGCGACCTTCCATGGCGCGGGCCTGGACGCATTGTTCATGGGTGACATCTGCTTAACCGCGCAAAACTGAGCCGCTCGCTTTCCATAACGACGCGCTCGAGACCGGATTCGCTCTGACGCCAACTACGTCATTCCCCTAATTGCGCAACGCCTGACTGGCTGTTACGTTGTTCGGAAGGGGTCGACAAGATTTTCTAAGGGGAAGCGCGATGGCTCGTTCTTCGGACAACTCCCAGGGAAAGAAGACCCTAGGCGCAATCGGCGTGTCTCTGTCGCTCGCAGGCGGCGCCTGTGCGCAGACGACGGCTGTGGAGGCTTCAACGGGCTCCGCCCCCAGCAATATGCGTACGTTCGACCTTCACGAGGAGGAGGTCTTCGACGTTGGACTGAGCTCCTTCCGTCTGTTCGACCGCGAAGACGTGAGTGACTCGGCATCCGATCGGTTCCAGGTCGCCTGGCGCGGCTGTGGCGGTTGCCGTGGCTGCGGCGGATGCCGCGGTTGTGGCGGTTGTCGTGGCTGCGGCGGATGCCGTGGTTGTGGCGGATGCCGTGGTTGTGGCGGTTGTCGTGGTTGCGGCGGTTAATTCCAGCAAGTAGCGTCAACGAGCGCGGCCCGCCCACGTGGGCCGCGAGCTTGCCCGGCGCCGTCTGATTGGGCGCCGAAGTTTGCATGCGCTTCTGTAAGTTCAGATTTATGGAGTCGATAAGCCTCGTCGCCGCTAGGCGCCACGAGTGTAGGGGGGCGCGAGTCGGCATATGAAGATTGAAACCACTCCGCGGCCCATAGAAGAGTTCGCTGCTCCGACGCTTGCGCCGGAAAAGCTCCAGTTCTCGCCCAATTTCTCGGTTTATGTCCTGCGCCCTGACTCTGTCTGCCTTTACTCGGAAAGTCGAAAGTTCTTCCTACATGGAGCGCTTTACCGCGCGCTGGCCGAGCGGATCGGCGCCGGCGAGAAAACCCAGTCGCTTCGCGTTTCTCTTTCCGCCGATTTTCCGCTGGACGCCATCGACGAGGCGCTGCGGCGGCTTATCGACCGCCGATTCGTCCTGCCAGCAGAAGATGTTGCGACTATCGACGCCGCCTATTGGGCGAGCCTCGGACTGCCGATCGACCTTGCCCGCGACAATTTGGAAAAAGTTCCCGTCCGCATCGAAGCGATCGGCGCCGAGGATGACGGCGCTCTTGCAAATGCGCTGCGTTCGTTTGGCGTCCGGGCCGATCATCAGAAGGGCGAGCTGACGATCGTTCTCGTCAATGATTATCTCGACGGCCGACTCGAAGAGTTCAATCGCCAACGCCTTGCGCAAAAACAAGAATGGCTGCTCGCTCAGCCCTTCGGCCTGTTCCCGCTGGTCGGCCCCATCTTCAGCCCTGGCAAGAGCGCCTGCTGGAGATGCCTTTCCGACCGGATGAAATTGAATCGCCAGGTCAAGGCCTTCCTCGACCGCAAAGAAGCGCGCTGCGTCGCCGCCTCGCCGCTCGGCGCCAAGGCCCTCGGGTCGGCTGGAATCGGACTCGCCGCCGCCGAGATCGCCAAGGCAATCGCCAGCGGCTTCCGCACCGATTTGCATCAGCACATCGTCAGCCTCGACATGATGGGCTCGGAAGTGGCGCGACATTTCGCGCCGGCGAGGCCGCAATGTCCGGTCTGCGGCGCGCCCGAGGAGCGCGCGCCGGATCGAGCGCCCGTTCCCATCCGCCTGCGGGCGGGCGGCAAGGTCGTGGTCACTAGCGGCGGCTACAGATCGCTGACGCCGGGCGAAACCGTCGCCCGCAACCGCAAGCACGTCAGCCCGCTTACCGGCGTCGTCTCTCATCTCGAGCGAATCAACACTGGCCAAGCGCTCGACGAGAGCTTCATCGCGCGACACAATTTTTCTCCGCGTCCCGAAACCGTCGACGCTCTGCAGTCCGGTCTCAGCGGCGACAGCTACGGCAAGGGAAGCACCGCCGAACAAGGCGAAGCCAGCGCGCTGATGGAGGCCATCGAGCGCTACTGCGGGATATTCCAGGGCGACGAGATCAGGGTCAGACGCAGTTTCAATGATTTCGCGCACGGCGAAGCGATCCATCCGAACGACATTACGAACTACAGCGACGCCCAGTACCGGGAAGGAGAAGGCGGCGGCGGTTGTGGCGGCGACGGCGCGCCGATGCGTTTCGACTGCGCCGCGGAGACGGAATGGTCGCCCGTCTGGTCGCTGCGCGACGATCGCTTCAAATATGTTCCCACGGGGTTGCTCTATTTCTTCCACCGATCGGGTTGCGCCAATCGTATCAGCGCCGACTCCAACGGCTGCGCCGCCGGCAACAGGATCGAGGAAGCCATTCTGCAGGGATTCCTCGAACTCGTCGAGCGGGACGCCTATGCGATCTGGTGGTACAACCGCCTGCGCCGTCCCGAGGTCGATCTCGACAAGATCGGCGACAGTTATGTGCGCGACCTGAGAACCGTCTTCGCATCGATGGGCCGCGACGTCTGGGCGCTCGACGTGACCACCGACCTCGGCATTCCGGCTGTCATTGCGATCGCTCATTGGGAGAACGCGGGGCGCGAACATATCGAAATCGCCGCGGGCGCCCATTTCGATCTGCGAATCGCGACATTGCGCGCAATGACGGAGCTCAACCAGTTTCTGGCGATCGAAAGCCTGCGCGGTCGTCCGAGCCAGGGAGAAGGCGACGACTACGACGGCGCCCCCCTCCCTTTGAGCAAACACCCTTATCTAAAGCCGCAGGGCAAGACTTCCTTCAGGCGGACCCAGTTCAGAAATTTTGCGAAGCTCGACCGGCGCGAGCAGGTTCTGGCCTGCGTCAAGCTCGTCGCGCGTTCAGGCTATGATTTTCTGGTCCTCGATCAGACGCGCCCGGACGTAGAGGTGCCGGTCGTGCGCGTGATCGTTCCAGGGCTGCGGCACTTCTATCGCCGCTTCGGGCCCGGTCGCCTTTACACCCTCCCTGTCGATCTTGGGCTGCGCAAGCGGCCCGTGCGGGAGGCCGATCTCAATCCCCTGCACCCGCGAACTTGACTTGGGCAGGGAACCACACTTGGGCAGCGAACCGCACCCTCTCCGCCCCAGGCTGTTCGCCCGCCTCAGCCCGGGCGTGAGCCTCGGAATCAATGCCGCGGCCGAGCTCGTCGCCTCTTTCGACGGCCGCACGCTCAGACTGGGAAAATTCAGCCCGAATACTCTTGGGCGAATCGCGGAGTTTTCCGACGGCGTCGCGCTCGATGCTTCAGGCGATCCCGAAAACGCGCGAGAAGTCGCCGCCCTCATAAAGCGGTTGGGGCTTTACGGCCTTCTCGAATATCGCCTGACCGACGTGGCGGAGAGGGCCGATCTCTTGGTGGTCGAGCCGCAGATGCGCGGTTACGCGCCGCGCCTGGGGTTCGTCGAGGAAAGCCAGCCCCTCGCTTTGTCCCGTTTCGCCTATATTCGGCGGCGCGGCGGCGACATGGTGCTCGAGTCGCCGCGCGCCGGCGCGCTTTTCCGGCTTTGCGACGCTCGCGTCCTGGCCTTCATCGCGCGATTGGCGCAGGCGCGCACGCTGGAGGAGCTTCGAGACCTGCCGGACTTCCCGGGCGTCGAGGTTCTGGGGCTGCTGCTCGACGCGGAGATCCTGTTCACGCCGGGCCCCGGCGCCGACAAGGGGCCGAGAGCGGCCGAAGGCGACGACGGCTTCGTTCTTTGGGACTTCCACGACCTCCTGTTTCACAGCCGCAGCACCAATGGACGGCATGCCACGCCCTCTGGCGGTCTCTACGCCTATTCGCGGCTCGTCCCGCCTTTGCCCGCGGTGCGGCCGGCTTGGCCGGGCGCGGCGGTCGATCTGACGCCATTTGACGCCGCGCCGTCTCCGTTCGCGGCGCTGCTCCGACAGCGCCGTTCGATTCGCAGCTACGACTCGCAAAACCCGATAAGCTTGGCGGAGGTCGCGCAGATTCTCGACCGCGCCGCGCGTATTTTGTCGGTGCGCCGGCTGCGCGACGATTTCCGTAACGGAGCGGAGTTCGAGATTGCCCGTCGCCCCTACCCTTCCGGCGGCGCGAGCTACGAGTTGGAGCTCTATCTCGCCGTCGACAAATGCGAGGGGTTAGAGCGCGGTTTTTATCATTACGACGCCGCCCGTCACGCTCTTGTCGCCATCCCCACGGATGAACGCGACCTCGCGGCGATGCTGGAGGATGGACAATTGGCGATGGGCGCGCCGTCCTCGCCGCAGATTCTCATAACAATGGCCGCGCGCTTCGGGCGCGTCTCGTGGAAATATAGCGGGTTCGCCTATGCGCTTGTCTTGAAGCATGTCGGCGTGCTCATGCAGACGCTTTATCTCGTCGCGGCCGAAATGGAGATTGGCGCCTGCGCGATCGGCGCCGGCGACATAGATCTCTTTTCCAAAATGACCGGAGTCGCCTTTCATATCGAAGGCGCGGTCGGGCAGATGGCAATCGGCCGCGCCTCCGCCTCGGCCCTGGATGACGATTAACAAAAGACCCGGGTCAGGGTCGCCTCCGACCATGCGAATGCAGAGCGGTTCGGGACCGGTCTGAAATGACTGTCGCAACACGACGCGAGCTTTTGATCGGCGCGGGCGCCGCGGCGCTCGCGTCGACGCGCGCATGGGCGGCGCCTCCGAAGGCAAAAGAGTCCGAATGGGAATATCTCTCTGCCGGAGAGATGGCGTCGGCGCTGCGGGCGCGAAAGATTTCAGCTTTGGAGCTCATTGATCTGACGATCGCGCGCATCGAGGCTCTCGATTCGAGCATCAACGCCGTGGTTGTCAGGGACTTCGACCGCGCGCGAGAGGCGGCCAAAGCCGCGGACACCGCTCTTTCCCGCGGCGAGACCCCGCCTTTGCTCGGTGTGCCGGCGACGGTGAAGGAATCCTTCGACATCGCGGGCCTTCCAACCAGTTGGGGCGACCCGAAGTTCCGGCATTCCGTTCCGAAGGAGGACGCCCTGGCAGTCTCTCGGCTGAAACAGGCCGGCGCGGTCATTCTCGGCAAAACCAACGTGCCGAGTTGGCTGAGCGACTGGCAAAGCTACAACGACATTTATGGGACGACGAACAATCCGTGGGACACGCGCCTGACGCCGGGCGGCTCCTCGGGCGGCTCGGCGGCGGCGCTCACCTGCGGCTTCGGACCACTCTCGATCGGTTCGGATCTCGGCGGCTCACTGCGGACGCCCGCGCATTATTGCGGCGTCTATGCGCACAAGCCAACGCCGGGCCTTGCGCCGCGTCGCGGGCAGACCCCGCCTGGAACCTCGCCGTTTGCGCGCGAGAGCGATTTAGCCGTGGTTGGCCCCATGGCTAGAAATGCCGCCGATCTCGCCCTCGCGTTTGATGTGATCGCCGGACCGGACGAAGAGCGCGCCAGCGTCGCCTGGCGCCTGGCCTTGCCCCCCGCGCGGCGCGACAAGCTCGAGAGCTTCCGCGTTCTCGTCATCGACTCGCATCCGCTGGCGCCGACGGGCCATGCGGTGAAGGCGGCGCTCGCGCGCCTGTCGGAGCGGCTCGTCCGCGTGGGGGGGACCGTCGCGCACGAAAGCCCCTTGCTCCCCGACCTCGCGAACTCGGCGCGCCTCTTCTCCCGTCTTTTATCCGCCTATTGGGGGGCAGGCGCGACGCGGCGGGCCTATTCGAGGCTACGCGCAGAAGCCGCGGGCTACTCGCCGCGAGACCACAGTCTCGCCGCCGAACGGGCGCGCGGCGGGGTGCTGAGCTATCGCGACTGGCTCGCTGCCGAAAGCGAACGGGGGGCGCTCCAACAGCGCTGGCGCGCGCTGTTGGAGGAGTGGGACGTCGTGCTCTGCCCCGCTGCGCCGACCCCCGCGTTTCCACATGATCATTCCCAGCCGATGGAGGCGCGACGTCTTCGCATCGACGAAAAATCCTGCCCCTATATCGACGCTCAAATCGTCTGGCCGGCGCTGGCGACGACGTCGGGCCTTCCGGCCACCGTGGCTCCCATCGATCATTTGCCCTCCGGCCTGCCCATCGGCGTGCAAATCATCGGCGCGCCCTTCGAGGATCGCACGACGATCGCCTTTGCGGGCCTGCTCGAACGCGCCTTCGGCGGCTTCGTCGCGCCGCAGGCCTTTCAGACGCGTTGAGACTGGTCCGCGGCGCTATCCTCGCCGCTGACACCGAAGCGCTCACCGGATTTCAGAAGGTGAAATCGACGAGACGTGCAGCATATATCCGGGCCAGAAGTGGGGGCGCCGGCCGCGAGAACAGAGCCTAGCGGCCATGCTACCGAAGGGCGGACTATGCTCGGCCAATAGTCTCAGGCGAGAGAGAGGCTGATATGATCAAGCTCGAAGACCTCGAAGTCCGCCAAGCGCAATTTATCGCGATCCTGGCGAAGGCTGCGCGACGTCAGCGCGATGAATTGCTCGGCAATGTCGCCGAAGAGGATCTTGGCGGCGTACAGCCAGGACGCGGAGAGCATAACCCGACAGCCGACCTCGGATACGAGCCGCTTCCTCCTGACGCGACGCAAATATCCGCGCTACGCGAGGCAATCGCCAGCCTGTCCGCGGAAGCGCGATGTGAGCTCTACGCTCTGATGAGAATCGGCCAGGGACATCTCGGCGCCAAGGAGTTGCGGCAAGGCGTCTCCGAAGCCTCCAGGCTCGGCGACGAGGCGGCCAGCAACGCGATGATCGAGGATGCGGATCTGCACGATCATATTACAAAAGCGCTCTATGAAGCCGATTTATCTGCCTGACAGCATTGCGGGGCTTCGCGATTTCCTGTCGCCCAGGCCGGAAATAACAAGCAGAGAACTGAGGGTTTGGAAGCTGGTCGAGCCCGCACGACTTCGAGATGGAGGATGCTGAAGTTTGATCCTCTTGTCTGGCTGACGGCTGGCTACGCCTTTGCGACTCCAGTTATCGCGGCCGCTTATTGGCGCAGCTACGGGCCGTCTAACTTTCTCTGGCTTTCCGATATCGCTCTTGCTTTCACATTCGTCTCGCTGGTTGCAAGAAGCAGCCTCTTAGCCAGCATGCCCGCTGTCGGCGTTCTGGCGCTCGAATTTGCTTGGGCGATGGATTTCCTGGCGGGAGGCCGCCTTATCGGACTTGCCGCGTATATGTTCGACGAGAAGCTTCCACTCCCCTTGCGCGCTTTGTCGCTTTTTCATCTGGCGCTACCCCCAACGTTGCTTTTTTTGCTACACGCCTTCGGCTATGACAAGCGCGCTTTCGTTTTGCAGACTTTGTTGACTTGGGCGGTTTTGTTGACGTGCTACCTAGCGACCGATCCCGAGCAAAACATCAATTGGGTCTTCGGGCCCGGCGTCGAGCCGCAGCGCATCCTTCCACCACCGCTGTATCTAGCTCTCGAGATGGCGGCGCTGCCGCTGCTGGTCTTTTTGCCAACGCACCTCATTCTGCTGTGGCTATTTGGATAAGTTAGGCCATTCAGGCGCCAGCGGAGTTCACGTCACGCCCGCTCCGACGCCGTCATTGCACTAACAAGCCGGAATTCGCCGGATAGGCGTCAGCCGCCGAAATCCCTCAATACTGAGGAGAGGACCTTTGGTTCAACCTTCACCGTGCCCGCGAAAGGATGATCGATCACGACGATAACAAACAGTCCCGAGAAGATCAGGAGCGCTAGCGCGCCCGCCATCAACGACTGCGCCCCAAGATTCGCCGCCCCGAAAAAAAATGTGAAAGAGACCGTCAAGAGCGCGCCGCCGAAGAGCACAATCCAAATGACTCCGGGAACGGTCCCCGCCGCCAAAACGAGCCTAGTGCGACGCGCCTGCGTCAGAAGATCGAGATCGTGGAGGATCGCCGTCAGCAGCGCCGCGTCGCGTCGATCGCGGGGCTATATTTCAGTATGATTGCATAGACCTGCGCCAAGGCGCGCGTCGCAATATCGCTTCCTGTTCCCAATTCCATCGCCGACCAATCCTCAGCGATCGCAGTCTTGAGATACGTAGTCAGTCCTTGGTGAAGCGCAGGCCCGGACTGTCCCCCGATCCCATCCGTGAGGTGGTAAATCCTTGTCGCCGCGCCCGCCTCCTGGGCAACGGCATTCTCAGCATCGCTAAACTTCTGCCACACGACGATCACCGCGAACCCCAAGAGCACAGCGTAAAGAACGCCGATGCTCGCAAACTTAAATCCCGCGACCTCATTGTTGGCGCGGAGCTTCTCAACGCTCACGAGCAGGCGAACAACAAACGGCCCGACCATCGCTAGGAAGACCGGCAAACCGACAACGAGAATGCCGGCCTGCCACGATGGCAAGGTGGTCAGCCACAATGGGAGGGTCGTGAGGACCATTATGTGCCCCTCAATGCCTTGCCTCAACAGCCTGCGCTTGACCGTCGCGACTGCCGCCAGAATGTCCGCGGTCTCGATCTACACACGCACAAGAATGAGCTAGTGCTCGTCGTATATGTGGTCCAAGTTGTGGATGGCGTCGATATTGCCGAGAGGGAGATCGAAGTTTCCTTGCGGAGGCGTTTCCAATTGTACAGCACATAGCCCGTAGCTACGGATAGGCTGCGAAGCTACCTCGGCATCGCCATTTTCGAGGGTTGAGGCAAGCTGATGACTTCCCCCGGACGGAGGCGTCGCGGATCAAGGCTGGGGTTGGCCGC
>JAMBEQ010000049.1 GCA_024506175.1 Methylocystis sp. | reverse complement strand
CGGGGATCATCGGCGAAATAGCATTCGAGCAGGTTCGGGTGTCCCGGCGCCATCTCCCAAAGCAAGGCGAGCATCCCTTTGTTCGAAAGCAGCGCTTTCCATGGCGGCTCTATGAAACGCGTAAAGCGCATCGCCGTCGCATGGGAGAACTCATCAGCGAACATCCACTCCCAGGGATAGAGCTTGAAGAGCGTCTCGATCCTGCGCCCGTCCCGGTCGTAGAACAGCGAGTTCTTCAGCCCGATGTCCTGCATGTCGAGGAGCGCAGCTGCGCAGCCCGCCTGCGCCGCGCAATCGGCGAGATAGGCCGCCGTGCCGAAATCCTCGACGCTCTCGCTCATGGCGCCAAAGTGCACGAAGGCGTTCGGCGCGATCTCCTTCCAGCGTGCGATCAGCTTGTCGTGTACGGAATTGAACTGGTCGGCGCCTTGCCGCAGCTCGCCGCTCGCGACAAGCTGCTCCAGCCAATGCCATTGCGCGACGCCTGTTTCGAAGAGGCTCGTCGGCGTGTCGGCGTTGTATTCGAGGAGCTTCGCCGGCCCCTTGCCGTCATAGGCGAAATCAAACCGGCCGTAGAGCGAAGGATCTCGCCGTCGCCAGCTGTCAGCGATGAGATCGCGCGCATGTTTCGCCACATGCAGGCGGTCCATCATCTCCTCGCTGGCCGCAATGCGGTCGACGAGCTCCAGACATAGCGCGTCGAGCTCGCTTGTCGCGGCTTCTATATCCTCTTCGATTTCGCGCAGGGTGAAGACATAGCAGACGCGCTCGTCCCAATAGGGCTCGCCGTCCGTATGCGCATAGGCGAAGCCGATTTCATCGAAGTGCTTTTGGAGGTTGGCGCGCGGCCGCGAGGCTTCCCGTTTCATCAGCCGCCGCCCGAGAAACCGCCGGAATGGCCGAAGCCGCCGAAAGACACGCCATGCGTGGAGCCGCCGCTGGACCAGTGCGAGCCGCTGCTGCCGCCAAAGCCGGAAGACCAATGCCAGCCGCTGGAGCGGCGATAGGTCGAGCCGCTGCTATGCTTGCAGATCTGCTCCTCGGGGTTGGCGGGATCGGGCTCGCAATTGAGTTTGCGGTCGATCCAGTCGATCGTCACAACAGCGCCGATCGGGAGCGCGCCTATCATGATGAGCAACACGGCAAGCGAGCGTTTTTGTCCAGCAGGCGGCTTCTCCAGAGGCTCGGCGACGTGCTTCGGCTTGTCGGAGGCCAGCGGCCGCCCGCCAGACCCCGTCGGGCGCGGCTTATGCAGCACGACGGGCGGCGCGCGTTTGCCGAATTCCTTGGGCTTTTCTTCCGTCATGGCGTCACGGGCTCATGCAGGCGGAGCTGAGCAGGCCGGCCGAAATCGAAACCGCCGCGACCCATACGGCCGCGGAGAGCGTGTTTTCTTCGATCGCTTTCGATAACTCCGGATGCGCGAGTCGGGCGAGGCCATAGGCGACGATCTGCGTGGCGAGCGCGACGAAGCCCCACATCACGAACTCGGGCACGGAACCGGTATGGTGAATGGCGCCTGCAAGCGCGATGGCGAAGCCGAGAAGGCTTCCGCCAAAAGCGATGGCGGCTGACGCGCTGCGCCCATCGGCGATGAGCGTGAATTCGTCATGCCGAGTCACGCGCGTGTAGAGCAGGCAGAAGGCGGCGCAGAAGCCTACGGCGCCCGCGAAATAGACGCTAAAAGCCAGAAGGCCGGAGAAAAAGTCGAGCACGAATTTTCCCTCTCTTGGTCCGAGTTTGGGCTACGCTAGCGCGATCGTAGAAAAATTACATGCGCTCTCGCACAGGCTCGCCTCGATGGGAGCGCAACGCAAGCGCGGACAGCCATAATCCTTCCTTTCTTCTCGATCACTGTTTGCAAATCACGGTCTCGTAGCGGCCCTGCCCCCGCTCGCGCTCGCTCGCTCGCCGCGGCGCGCGCGCTAGTTCCCCGTTTTGGCCGAAAGGAGCGTGCGAATGACGGCGGGCCGCATTTACATCGGCGTCGGCGGGTGGAGCTTCGCGCCGTGGCGGGAGGTCTTCTATCCGGCGGGCCTTCCAACGGCGCACGAGCTGGAATATGCGAGCCGCCATCTCACATCGATCGAAATAAACGCGACCTTCTACCGCACGCAGACGCGTGAAACATTCCTCAAATGGCGGGACCTGACGCCCGAGGGCTTCATTTTCAGCGTGAAGGCGCCACGCTACGCGGTGAGCCGCCGAACCGCGCATGAGGCCAAGGAGTCTATCGGGCATTTTTTCGACAGCGGGGTTGCGGCGCTCGGCCGAAAGCTCGGGCCGGTGCTCTGGCAGTTTCCGCCGACGCGAAAATTTGACCGAGACTTTTTCGAAGCCTTCCTCGCCGCCCTGCCACGCGTATGCGAAGGGGTTCCCCTGCGTCATGCGATCGAGGCGCGCAACGAGAGCTTCATGACGAGCGAATTCGTGTCGCTCGCGCGGGCGCACCGCGCCGCCATTGTCGTCGAAGGCGATTCCGACTTCCCGTTGATCGCCGACCCCACCGCCTCCTTTGTCTATGCGCGCATCATGGGCACGCGCGCGACGCATCGGCAGGGCTATGATGCGCAGACGCTCGACCTCTGGGCCGCGCGCGCAAAGAAATGGGCCGAAGGCGGCGCGCCTTGCGATCTGCCCCGGCTCTGCCCAAACGCGCCGAAACGCAGCGCGCGCGAGGTCTTCCTCTATGTCATTCGCGGCGCGAAGGCGAAAAACCCGGCGGCCGCCATGGCGCTGATCGAGCGGCTTTAGAAATGAGGCGGAAGAAAATTCAAGTAGTTCTTTTTGAGCCAGTTGAGCAACGCCACGAGAACGACGACCGAGAAGATGAGCGCCAGAATTACATAAAGGCGCATCATGACGTCGAAGAGAAAATAGGCGATCGAATGCAAGGCGCGCAGCAGCGCCGCCCGAAGACCTTTGTACGGCTGCCCGCGATTGGCGAAGAAGCCCACGCAGAGCAGAATGGAAACGCCGCCGGCCGCCAGCAGGAACGGGTTGTAGTCCTCGTTGACGCCATCACCCGCGTCAATCAGCAAGACGCCCAGAAGAAAAGAAAGCGCGCTCAGCGACGCGAAGGCGCGGACGCTGACAAACTCCTGTGCCTGCTGCAATAGGGTGCGCTCGCCAGCGGCCTGGTCCAAAGCGGGCATGGATTTACGCTGCCCGCCACGGGTCTTCCGCTCGGGCTCATTATTGAGCGCATTATAGGCTAGGGTGACCTGCTGAAACGTTGCAGGGTCGCCGCCTTTGTCCGGATGATGCCGTTTGACAAGCTGGCGATAAGCGGCGCTGATCTCGCGCCGCGTTGCATCTTCCCTGACGCCCAGAACTTCGTAATGCATCCGCATCCCTCTGACCGGATTGATGTGCGTGAGGACATCTTTTCGCGAAGCTTCGTGGTCGCATCAAGGAAAAGCGCAGAGGGCGCCCGCCAGAAATAAAAGCCCCTGCATTTTGCTGCATCACAGCATGCAACCAACGGAGCAATACTGCGTTACCGTTGAAACCGCCCGGAGCAAGGCGGGAACAAGGGAGCGCGAATTCGATGGACAAATTTCCGCTGGTCCTAACGGTCGCTGGCTTTATCGCCGTCGGAGTTCTGGCTGCGCTTATTCCCGTCTGACTGCCCTCCGCCTGAGGAGGCCGTCTCTCCAAAGCGATCAACCTAAAGATAGGCTGGAGGGGCGAGCTTGCCCTGTTGTTCCCGGCGCTCGCTCAAGCGCGCGCCGGGACCGTCGTTGTCGGCCCGTCGGAATGACGCCTCGTCAGGCCCTCGCGGCTTCGTCCAACGCCGTCATGACCGCGACCATGGCTTCGCGGTTTTTGAGCTCGTCATAGGCATAGCCGCATTCCTGCATGGCCTTGCGAGTCGCCTCGCGCATCTTGCTCAAATTACGACGGGCCATCGTCGGGAACATGTGATGCTCGATCTGGCTGTTGAGACCGCCAGTCAGCCAATCGAGAAAAGCCGAGCTCGGCGTGTTGCGGGTCGAGCGGGCCTGACGGTCGTAGAAGCCCTGCGCCTTGCTCGCATCATAGACTTCCATCCCCGTGTGATTGAGGACGAAAACGAAGGCGAGAATGAAGCCGCCGAGAAGCTGCGCGAAGATGAACCAGGCCCATCCCGTCCACGCCGGGCCAGGCGTGAGGAAGCCTGCAAGCGTAAGGCCGAGAACCCAATGGGCCACGCAAAGCGCCGCTTCGAGCTTCTTCTCCTTGCGCGCCGCCGTGTCGATGCTCCGCCAGCTCCAATTGAAACGCGCGAGCGTGAGGAAGGGGAAAAACAGGACGGTCTGAGAACGACGCAGGAAGAGGGCCAAAGCATCCAGCCAGCCGGCCTTCGGCGACTTGTCGTTATATTCGACGAGCGCCTTGTCCCAGACGATCCAGGGCACGGAATCGATATCCCCGTCGATCGGCGTCAAAACCCCGTTCTCGCCGACCTTGCACGCATTGGGAAACGAATGATGCAGCTCGTGTTTCTCCACCCACCAGGTGGCGCCGAAGCCCTGAAAGAGCGCCGCGGCGGCGAGCATCCAACGCGCTTTCGGCTGCTCACGCGGCCCCCACTGATTATGCGCGACGTCATGACCGAGATAGGCCGTCCGCGGGTAATGCACGCCGAGTAGAAGGGCGCCCGCCACGGCGGCAAGCCCGCCCTTTGCCAACAAGGCGAAAGCGAGCGTCGGCACGCCGACGAGCTCGACGCAGCGAAGCGCCTGCTCCCACAGCGGAACGTCGAAATATCCCTTTTCGCGCGCTTCATTTTTGAGCGCGGCCATGCGTTGGGCAAGCGCTCTCCCGTCCGGCTGGCGCGTGCTCGCGTCGCCGTCAACTATTGCGATGGTGTCGTCCAATTGTTTCGTCCCCGCGGCGCCGAGCGCCATTTTTTTTGTTTTGTGCCGCGAGAAATTCAATCCGCTATAGCTGCGCTCTTGTCAAATGGTCATGCAGTGGGCATTATAGGATTTTGTGCGGCCTTTCGACCCAGGCCGCCAGCGGCGCTATCTCGCGCGCGAAAAACTTAGGCTCCCACGTATTCTCGTAAGGCAGCGCAGCCTTCTTCGCTCATATGCAGGCCGAGCTTCGAGCGCCGCCATAAGATGTCGTCAGCCTTTCGCGCCCATTCGTTCTCGATCAGATAGCACACCTCCGCCTCGGTGAGCCCGCAACCAAAGGCCCGGCCCAGATCGGACATCGCATGCGCGTGCTTCAGAAAGCCCTCGGCGCGGGTCCCATAGGCGCGCGCAAGTCGCGTCGCCAGCGCCTCGCCGAGAAACGGCTTCTCGCTTTTCAGATGCGCGAGAAAGGCGTCGAACTCCATGTCCCCGCCAGGGAGGACCGCATTCTGCGTCCAGGCTTCGCCATGTGGAGGCAGGTAGCGGCCCAGTTCGTCCAGCGCATGTTCGGCGAGGCGGCGCGCGGTGGTGATCTTGCCGCCAAAAATCGATAGAGCGGGCCCAGCGTGCTCCGGCGCGTCGAGATCGAAAGCATAGTCGCGCGTGACGACGGATGCGTTGAGCGAACCATCGTCATAGAGCGGGCGCAGCCCCGAATAGCTCCAGACGATGTCGGCGCGCGTAACCGGATCACGCAGAAAGTGGTTCACCGAGCCGATAAGGTAGTCAGTCTCCGCCTCGCTGATCGCAACATCGTCGGGCGCGCCCTCATGCGGAACATCGGTGGTGCCGACCAGCGTAAATTGGCGCTCGTATGGTATGGCGAAGACGATGCGGCCATCTGGATTTTGCAAAAGGTAAGCGTGCTCACCCTCGAAGAGCCTGCGCGTAACGAGATGCGAGCCCTTCACAAGTCGCACATGCTTGCGCGAATGCATATGCAGCGCGCCTTCTGTGACTTGCGAAACCCACGGCCCCGCCGCGTTCACGAGCGCCCGCGCCTCGATCTCTACGCCGCCTTCGAGCTTGCCGACCCATTTCTCGCCGTCGCGTCTTGCCTCGATCAACCGCGTTCCCACGCCGATCGTCGCGCCGCGCTCCTTGGCGTCGAGCGCGTTCAAGACCACGAGACGCGAATCCTCCACCCAGCAATCGGCGTAAGTGAAGCCGACATTGTAGGTCTCGCGCAAAGGGGCGCCGAGCGCATTGCCTTTCAACGAAACCATATGCGAGCCTTCGAGACGCTTGCGGCGCGCGAGATGGT
>JAMBEQ010000048.1 GCA_024506175.1 Methylocystis sp. | reverse complement strand
CGGGCGACGCCCGCGCCCATCGCGCTGCGCTCGTCGCGCTGATGAAGCGCCATGGCTTCGAAAACTACCCGCGTGAGTGGTGGCATTACACTGTCAAAACCGACGGCGACGCGCCCGCCTATGACGCCGAGGTGGAGTAATGCCTATAAAAACGCTTATTGCTGCAACGATTGCTTTCCTTGCGCCAACGGCGGTGACGGCCGCTGAGATGAATTGTGGTGAGCCCAAAACGCAGATGGAGATGAACGTCTGCGAGGGAAAGACACTCGACAAGGCCGACACCGAGCTTAACGACGTCTATGCAAAGCTCTCAAGGAAGGTAAGCGCGAACGGAAAGGCGAAGCTCCTCGAAGCACAAAGAGCCTGGCTAAGATATCGCGACGAGCAATGCGCCTTCGAGACGCTCGGGACCATTGACGGCTCAATCCACCCAATGGAGGTCGCCATCTGCCTCGCCGAGCTGACGAAGGCCCAGACCAAGCGGCTGCGCGCGCAACTGGAATGCGGGGACGGCGACATTTGCGGCGGGCAATAAGGCGGTGCGTCTGGACCGGTTGATCTTTCAGGCGGCTTCACGAGATGGGACTGCTTAAGTTCAGCCCCCTTCCCTCGAAAACGGGCGCATATTCTCTCTCACCCACTTGGCCAGAGCGTCCTCGTCGATCTCCCGGTTTGCAAATTGCGAGATCAGGACGAAGCATTCCTCGTCGCTCGCCGTCAGCTCATAACCATTATCCAAAAGAAAAAGCTCGAGGGCGATAAGCGCGACGCGCTTCTTGCCGTTGACGAAGGGGTGGCAGCGGATGAAGCCCGCGGCGCAAGCGGCGGCAAGGCGCGCGGCGTCGCTTGCCGGCTCCTTTTGCGCCTGGTCGCGCGGGCGCGAAATTGCGTTAGAGAGCGCCGCCTCGCTGATGAGTCCGACGGCGCCGCCATGCGTCGCCAGAACCTCTTCGTGAATGGCAAGCGCGATATTTCGGTCGAGGAATCGCCAGCCTCTCATTTGGCGAGCTGGCGCAGCGCATTGTGACGCCTGCCGATCACACGCCGCGCGAGCGCCACGCGGCGCTCGAAATCCGGATCGCTTTTGGTGATGCGATACCCCTCGGGGGAACGGGTCAAATAGAGCCGGTCGCCTTTCTCCACCGCGAGATCGGCGATGATCTCGCGCGGCAGCACCATGCCCAGCGAATTCCCGATGCGGATGATTTTCAGCGAACCGAAGCCGGCAGGGTCTGTCTCGCTCAAGTTCTTACGTCCGTATTAACTCTATTCGTTAATACAAACGTTAAAACGACGCTGTCCAGCTTGCAAGCATGACAAACGGCCGCATGTGGATAAACTGCGCCCCTCATGCGCCCCGACGTTCTTTCCCCTCTCTTTGGCCGCGTCGCCGCCCTGCCCGGCGTCGGCCCCAAGACCGCGCCGCTCTTCGACCGGCTGCTGGCCAAGCCCGGCCAGCAGGCGCGCCTTGTCGATCTTCTGTTTCATCTGCCGACCAGTCTCATCGACCGCAGCCAGCGTCCGACCATCGCCGAGGCGCCGATGGACACGATGGTGGTCGTCAAAGCCCGGGTCGTCGACCATCGCCGGCCTCAGGGCCGCTACGCCAAACAGCCCTATCGGGTGCTGGTCGAGGACGACACGGGCGACGTCGAGCTCGTATTCTTCCTGGCCAACGCCGATTGGATCGAACGTAGCCTGCCGATCGGCGCGACGCGCTGGATATCAGGCCGCATCGAGCTTTATGACGGCCGCCGCCAAATGGTGCATCCGGACCGCGTCCTCGACGAAGCCGGCCTCGCCAAGCTCCCCCCCTATGAAGCGGTCTATGGGCTGACCGAAGGATTGCAGCCGCGCTTTGTTTTACGCGCGACGGAAGAGGCGCTCGCCCGCGCGCCCGCGCTTCCAGAATGGCAGGAGCCGAGCGTGCTCGCGGCGAACAAGCTCCCTGGCTTCGCGGAGGCTCTGCGCGCAGCGCATCGACCAGACAGCCCCAAGGCCTTGTCGCCGCAGCATCCGGCGCGGCAGCGGCTTGCGCTCGACGAGCTGTTGGCGAGCCAGCTCGCGCTGCGGCTGACGCGCGCAAAAATGCGCCGCCTGCCAGGTCGCGAGAACAAAGGCGACGGGCGCCTGTCACGCGCAATCGAGGCCGCCCTTCCTTTTCGGCTCACAGGCGCGCAGCAACGCGCGCTCGCAGATATTCGCGCCGACCTCGCGTCTGACATGCGCATGCTGCGTCTCGTGCAGGGCGACGTCGGCTCCGGCAAGACGGTCGTTGCGGCGCTGGCTATGGCGAGCGTCGTCGAATGCGGGCGGCAGGCCGCCTTGATGGCGCCAACAGAAATTCTCGCGCGCCAGCATTACGAGCGCCTTGCGCCCCTCATGGCGCCGGCGGGCGTGCGTATCGCCCTCCTCACCGGGCGGCTCAAGCAGAGCGAGCGCGCGGCGGCCCACGCCGCGATCGCCGCGGGCGCGATCGACATTGTCGTCGGCACGCATGCGCTGGTTCAGGGCGATCTTGCCTTCCACGATCTGGGACTCGCCGTCGTCGACGAGCAGCATCGCTTCGGCGTGCAGCAAAGACTGGCGCTCGGCGCCAAGGGCGAAGCTGTCGACACATTGGTGATGACGGCCACGCCCATTCCTCGCACCCTTGCTCTCACCGCTTTTGGCGATATGGATTCCTCGGCCCTCGACGAAAAGCCGCCTGGCCGGACGCCAATCTCGACGCGCGCCCTGCCGGCGTCGCGAATCGGCGAGGTCGTCGCGGCGCTCCAGCGCGCGTTCGCGCAAGGCGCGCGCGCCTATTGGGTCTGCCCCTTGGTCGAGGAAAATGAAGATCTCGATCTCGCTGCGGCGCAAGCGCGCGTCGACGATCTGCGCCACTATTTCGGCGATGCGGTCGGGCTTCTTCACGGCCGCATGAAGGGCCCCGAAAAAGATGCGGCCATGGAAGCCTTCCAGCGCGGCGACACCCGCCTGCTCGTCGCGACGACCGTCGTCGAAGTGGGCGTCGACGTGCCGGAGGCGACAATCATGGTGATCGAGCACGCCGAGCGCTTTGGACTCGCGCAGTTGCATCAGCT
>JAMBEQ010000047.1 GCA_024506175.1 Methylocystis sp. | reverse complement strand
GAGGCGCGAGATGGCCACGAGGCCGTCTGGCGTGCGATAGAAGCCGCTGATTCCGTCGAAGTAGAGCGTCTGGAGGTCGGAAGTCTGCCAATCCAGCGTCGGCGACTTCGGCGGCAGAACGCCATTGAGGATGAGCGTCTGCATCGGGCGGGAAATCTCGCCAGCTTGCGAGAGATCGGCGCCCAGATTCTTGTGAAGCTGGACTTGTGCGCCGATGGCGGCGGCCCAGACCCAAGGCGGCGTCGGCGAGGCCTGGACGCCCATGATCGATACATTCGGATCATTGCGGCCGGTCCCAAGAGTCGCCTGCGCGGAAAGATTGCCGATGTTGACCGTGAAGGCGCCGCCGTAGAGATCAACGGTCGGGTCCCACCGGCCGCCCGAGTCCGCGAGGAACGATTGCATCGTATTGAGCGAGGTCGCGTCCGCGTAAGGGAACGCGATCATATCGAAAGGCGTCGAGCCGCAAGCCGCGAGCCCCGTGGTCAGTGACGGAGTCCCGGCGCCGCTCGCCATGGCCGTGATCGCGATATTCGCGGCGTTCGGGCCTTCGTCGCCGATAAGGTCCTTATCGACCTCGATGAAATTCCCCATCGTGCCGACGTGGCGTGCGGTCAGCGTGATCGTGCCGGAGACGGCCGCCGCCGAGACGGGGAACAGCACGCCAGCGCCCTGCAAATTGACGTAGCCCGCATTGATCGCCGCGGCGAGCGCAGCGGCGATGGTCGTGGGAGTGTCGACCGAAGTGACAGAGACCGCGATGCGCTTGCCGCAAATATAGATGACTGCGATACCGGGCGTCAGTGTGCCGGAGACGACAATCGAGCCGGTCGCGGCCGTGCCAGACGGGTCGGCAAGCGGGAGCGCCCACATTTCGCCGAGCGGGTTGTTCTTGACCGCGTTGCGGATCATGTCGCACAGCATCGAGCCCTTGCCGAAGAGCGTGTCGATGTTGTTCCGCTGGATGAGGATCGGTAAATTGGCCGTCGCGTTGCCCGCACCGAGCATCTGGCCGATGAGCAGCAGCTTTGAGTTGCCGCTGTAGAAATTGAGGCCGCTGTTGACCTCTGCATAGAAAAGAGGAACCCGAAGGTTCGTCGGCATGCGATTGAAGGCGACGCCCATTTCAGCGGACTCCGGTCATGAAAAGCCCGCTAGGACGGGCGGTCGGCAGGACGGAACGTGATCACGCGCCAGGCGCAGGCGGCGCAACCAGCGTCGCGGCGTGGTCGCGGATGGCGGAGACTTCGGCCTTCAGATCGATGAGCGCCTGTTTGTCTTCGGCGGCCTCGGCCAATGCAGCGTCGCGCGCAGTGGTCGCGGCGACGACGTCCTCGCGGGTGGATTTCAGCTGGCCGAAGACCGTCTCGAGATCATTCTTGAGGGCTTCGACTTCGGCCTTGGCGGCGTCGGATTCGGTGGACATGACTTCCTCCATTTGGACAAGAAGGCGCGCGGCGCCATCGGCGAGGTATCCGCTGGCCTCGGTGAGCCAGTCGTGATGAGCGAGGTCGAGGGCGCTCATTTCGAGATCGGGGGCGGCGGGGGCGGAACGGGACGCGCCGGAGGAAGCTCTTTGCTTCCCGCCTGCTCGCCCTGCTCCGTCGCGGCGGCGATCGTCTCGCTCGCCGTGATTTCAACAGCCGCGCCCTCAGTTGGCGGCTCCGCCTCGACGACGTCGCCGAGCAGGATGCGGCGCCGCCAGAACATCGTGTCCGCGACCCATGCGCCGTCCTGCGAAAGCGGCGTCATGTCGCGATCGGGCTGGCGCACCATCGCGCCCTCGACGGCGGGTTTCACAAAAAGCTTGCTCATAACGTGAGATCCTCAGAGCGCTGCTATCAGCGCGGAAGGTATGGGCGAGTTGAATTTCAGTTCGCCATACGTCGCGATCTCCCACAACGCGACGCGCGGCGCCCCAGGCTGTGGCAGCCACGATCCATCTTCGGCGTCGAGGAAGCCGACGCCGCTTTCGAGGATGATCCTTTCGCCGGTTTCTTGCTCAAGGGGACCACCAACCTCTGGCGGCTCAGAAGGAACCATCTGGACTGTCGCGGTAACGCCCCGGAAGGCCGGCGGCGCTGTCCCTGCGAGCGCCGCGGCGATCTGCAAGGCCTTTTCGCTTTCGACGCTTCCCATCGGCCAAGCGCGCGCGATTTTTGCGAAGGTCGGCGGCAGGCGATCGAAGCCGGTCAGTGTCGGGGCATATTCGACCGGCGCATCCTCATCTGCGATCTCAATCCCGAAGGTGACATATCGCGTGGCGAGTTTGGCTCCGCCTTGCGGATCGGTGAAGCGGATCGAATTCTTGCGGCGCGAAAAGCGCGCGACCTGGCGGAAAAGAACCGAATTCGTTGCATAAGCGCGAAACAGCGCGCTTTCGGCCTGCGCCTCGATGAGATCGATCGAGGCCTCGAGCTCGTCGTCGGTGATCGGCGTCCCGATGGAATAGGAGCCATCCGGGGCCACAGGCCCCTTCACCTGCATGCTGATTTCAAGCACGAGATCGACCGTTGGGCGAAACGGCGGACCATTCATGCTGTCCAATGCCTCGCCGTCTTCTTGTTCGGTGTAGACCGCGATGGCGCCGGCGACCGCCTGCTTGGCAAGATTGACTGCCTCGATGCGGCTATCGAAGACGTTTTCGCCGGCGAGTGTAGCGTTGCGCAACGCCGCGCAGGCCGCGAGACGCAGACATGTGCGGGCGAGCGCGCTCATCCGACCTTCATCACCCGGAGCGTGATGCGGGCGAAATCATCCTGCAACACGGCGGAGACCTCAAAAACCGCACCATCGCTCTGGCGCGTGAGCCGATCCTTGACGACGGGCGCATAGGGCAACGCATCCGTCGCGAGATCGATGTTCGCATGCATGGTCGCGACATCGGCGGCGAGATCGCGGACGACCCGCGATCCATGCACGCCCTCCTGCTTGTCGAGCGCCGCGCCAGAATCGAAGGCCGCCGTGATCGCCACCGCCGATCGAGCGGGATCCGGCCCATATTTGCCGCCGACATAGGCTATGGGCTTGAAGGTGAACGCCTCGCCGAAATAGGCGTCGATATTCCGCGAGGCGGTCGTCCAGGCGTCGGCGAAGCGGCTCATTTCGCCGATGCGGCCTTCGCGGCTTCAGCCTTCGCTTTCTCCAGCTCGGCCAGGGCGCTTTGGGCTTCCGCCTTTGCTTTGTCAGCTTCGGCCTTGGCCTTCTCAGCCTCTGCCTTCGCTTTCTCGGCGGCTTCGGCCTTAGCTTTCTCCAGCTCGGCCAGGGCGCTTTGGGCTTCCGCCTTCGCTTTGTCAGCTTCAGCCTTGGCCTTCTCAGCCTCAGCCCTCGCTTTCTCGGCGACTGCCTTGGCCTTCCCCGCTTCGGCCATTTGGGCCTTGGCTTCATCAGCGGCCGCAGCTGCTGCGGCTTTAACCTCGGAGGGCTGCGCCAATGCGACAATATCGACGCCCTCATCGTCGACCTCCTTGGCGCCGCCGTCGCGATAGCGCGCGAGGTAGTCGTCGGCAATCGCGGCGGGAAGCTTCAGCGGCGTCCCGGCCTCATGATGCACAAGGACGGTTTGGCCGCTGACGAGCGCGTAGTTCTGGTCATAGACCATCGGCTCAGAAGCCGCGCCGTCGCGGCTTACGAAGGTGATCGGCAGGACGATCGTTTTGGAGTCGGCCATTGCTGTCTCCCGTTACGCCGCGACAACGGTCGCGGCGAGCGTCGCCTCGACCCAGCCGAGCAGCGGCAGCGGCGCAGACTGTGTCATCGAAAAAGTGACGGAGGGGTCCTCTTCGTCCCAAACCTTGGGGAAGCGCGCCAACGCCTTGAGGGCCTTGCGGTCGAGGATCGCGCCATAGGTGCGGATGCCCTGCGCGCCGAACCGATTGCCCATG
>JAMBEQ010000046.1 GCA_024506175.1 Methylocystis sp. | reverse complement strand
CGACGGCGTCGTCGTCTCTTACTCATCCGTCGACGGCGCAACCTCCGACACGCTCGCCGCGGATGTCGTGCTGATCGCGACGGGACGCATCCCCTATACGCAAGGCCTCGGGCTCGAAGAAACAGGCATCGCATTGGAACGCGGACGCATTGTCATCGATGACGATTTCGCGACCAACGTCCCGGGCGTCTACGCCATCGGCGACGTGGTGCGCGGGCCGATGCTCGCGCACAAGGCGGAGGATGAAGGCGTCGCCGTCGCCGAAATTCTGGCGGGCCAGGCGGGGCATGTGAATTACAACGTCATTCCGAGCGTCGTTTACACCATGCCGGAAGTGGCCTCGGTCGGCCTTACCGAGGAGGACGCCAAGGCGAAAGGCCTCGGCGTCGCCATCGGCAAATTCCCCTTCTCAGCCAATGGCCGCGCCCGCTCCATGCGCGAGATCGAAGGCTTCGTGAAATTCATCGCGGAGGCCGCAACAGACCGCGTGCTCGGCGTGCATGTTCTCGGCGCCGGCGCCGGCGAACTGATCGCCGAAGCCGCCGTGCTGATGGAATTCTCTGGTTCCTCTGAAGATCTTGCCCGCACCTGTCACGCCCATCCGACCATGTCGGAGGCGATGAAGGAGGCGGCGCTCGCCGTAGCCAAGCGCGCGATCCATATCTGACCTGCCTTGGGCGAGGCCTTGCCGTCCGTCATCGAGCGCTTACATTCGTGCGGGACTGTTGCTGAAAAAGGAGCGCTCGATGGAGCGATTGGACGCCGTCCTCGGCTGGCTGAAGCCGCGCGTTGCGCGGGCTTTCTGGTTGACGCTCGCCCTCCTCTTTCTCGTCGAGAGCTAGCTCTGGGACCATATCAAGGAGTGGCTGCGCCAGCTTGAGCGCAATCTCGGCCTCGAACGGTTCGAGCCCTGGCTGGAAGGGGTCGTGGCGCGCCTCTCGCCGCCGAAGACGCTGGCGCTTTTCCTAATTCCCGCAATTGCCGTGCTGCCGCTCAAGGTCGCAGCGCTTTCGCTTCTGGCCCACGGCCATGTTCTCATGGGCGTCGCACTCATTCTGCTGGTCAAATCGCTGGCGCTCGGCGTCGAGGCGTTCCTTTTCGACATCTGCCGCGACAAGCTTCTGCAGATGCTATGGTTCAAACGCTTTTACTCGACCGTCCTCGGCGTGCGCGCCTGGGCCGCGCGCCTCGTCGAGCCCTATAAGGCCCGACTGGCGGAAACGATCTACAGGGTCGCGCCTACGCCGCGTCTTTTATCGGACGCGACGGCGCCTTGCTGAGCAAGCAAATTGCCCGTCTGCGCGCGCTCGTGAAATCTCGCCGCGCAGCGTGAGCCTCACTCACAAATCGCGTAGCCAAAACAGAAATCGGCTTCGGCCTCGGCCGGCGATTTGATTATCGACGCAGCGCTCGCAAAACTCGCCGCAACCGTCAAAAGAATTAAACAATAAACCAACCGCCTCATCGACCCCTCCCGCCCCGCGCGCCTCAAAACGGCGCCCCGGCGAATGCCGAGGGCGATTCACAAACGGACACCCTCTCCGGGCTGTAACGCTTCCCCTTGCAACGGCGTTCCAGGTCGCTGGCGTTTTCCTTAACTTATCCACAACTATTGGCAGATGGCGTAGCCAAAGCAGAAGTCGCTGGCGTCCGCATGCGCGTACGTGATGACATATGCGCCGGCGCCCGCCAGCTCGAGCGCAAGGACAAGGAAAACCGCCAGAAATACCCCAAGGCCAGTCGCCTGTCGCATTGGAACCTCCCTTGTTCTCGCCCTCGGCGATAAGGGGAAATTAGGCGGGATCAGGCGGAAGATAGTTGCGCCGCCGCACAGGCGATGGGGCGCTCAACGAAAAAAGCCTCTCCCGCAAGGAAGAGGCTTTTCGAGAGCTGCTTGTCTTGCTTAGGCTAGATGACCACGACCTTTGAGCCGACCTTCACGCGGCTGTAGAGGTCGATTGCGTCGATGTCGCGCATGCGGATGCAGCCCGAAGAAACGCCCTGGCCGATCTTCTCCGGCTCATTGGTGCCGTGGATCCTGTAGAGCGTGTCCTTGCCGTCCTGATAGAGATAGAGCGCGCGGGAGCCGAGCGGGTTATCCGGACCACCCGGCAAGCCGCCGGCGTCGGCGGTCGGCTGCAGATGGGGCCAGCGCTCCAGCATGTCCTTTGGCGGAATCCAGCGCGGCCATTCCTGCATGGCACCGACGTAGGCGCGGCCGGTCCAGCCCATAGCGTCCTGCCCCGTAGCCACGCCATACCGAACAGCCTTGCCGCCGGGCATGACGTAGTAGAGGAAATGCGCCCGCGAATCGACGATGATGGTGCCCACCGGCTCATTCGTCTTGTAGTCGACGAGATAACGGTCGAACTCGGAGCTGATCTGGGCCTTGGGCGCAAGGGCTAGGAATTCCGCGTCACGACCGCTGAGCTTCGGATCGGGCAGGCGGGCGCCCGTGTTGCAGCCCGCAAGAACCAGCGCGGAAAGCGCCGCCGCCATCAAAAACCTACCAGAATCCATAACAAACGCTCCTTTCCGCCGCGGGTCAGGGATTATTGAGAAAAGGCTTATCACGAAGTCGCCCGAGGCAATTCGCCTCTTTGCCTTGCGAAAGCCGATATTCTCCCACTGTTGCCAGGGCGCCACGCGCGCCCGGCGCTGAATACGGCATAAGAAGGGCGCTGCGCTCTTGACGTCTTTCATTTTTCACAGACATGGAGGAAAACGCGCCGAAACCAGGGCGCCAATCGTCGCCCCGACAGCAGCAGTCTTGTGAAAACGCTTCTCTTCACGCATGCGAGCAG
Organism: Methylocystis sp.; assembly: GCA_024506175.1. Taxonomy (GTDB): domain Bacteria; phylum Pseudomonadota; class Alphaproteobacteria; order Rhizobiales; family Beijerinckiaceae; genus Methylocystis. The sequence continues at coordinate 9,232 of JAMBEQ010000046.1, read as the reverse complement.
CCTCGATCACGAGATGGGCCCGGGCCACCCGGAGCGCCCGGACCGCCTGCGCGCGATCGAGCGGGAGTTGAGCTCTGAGCGCTTCGAACATCTCGAGCGCATGGACGCGCCGCGCGCGCCTCTTGAAGCCGTGCTGCGCGTGCACCCACAAAGCTACCTCGCGGCTCTGGAAGAGGCGCAGCCCCGCGAAGGCTATGCGGCGCTCGACAGCGATACGCTCATGTGCGGGAAGACCATCGAAGCCGTTTGGCATTCCGCCGGCGGCGCGGTGGCCGCGGTCGGGGCGGTCATGAGCGGGGCGGCGGACACGGCCTTCGTGGCAACGCGCCCGCCGGGCCATCATGCCGGCGCTCGGACGCCTATGGGCTTTTGCTTTCTGAACAATGTTGCGATTGCTGCGCGTCACGCGCAAGTCTCGCATGGGGCGGAGCGTATCGCCATCGTAGATTTCGACGTGCATCACGGCAATGGCACGCAGGATATATTCTGGGCCGACCGGAGCGTTCTCTACTGCTCTCTTCATCAAGCGCCCTTCTATCCTGGCACTGGCGGCCCAAACGAAACCGGCGAGCACGGCACGATCGTCAACGCCCCGCTGCTCGCCGGCTCCTCGGGCGACGCCTTTCAGGAAGCGCTTGTCGACCGCATCCTTCCGCGGCTGCGTGACTTCGGCCCTGACATTCTCCTGCTCTCCGCGGGCTTCGACGCCCACGAACGCGATCCGCTCGGCGGGCTTCGCCTCATCGAGCGAGATTTCAGCGAGACCACAAAGCGCCTCATGGATGTCGCGGACAAGAAATGCGGCGGGCGCGTCGTGTCGCTTCTCGAAGGCGGCTACGACCTCGAAGGATTGGGTCGTAGCGTCTCCGCCCATGTTCAGGCGTTGATGGGCGCCTGACCAACGGCTGTTTGGGCGGCGAGGCGCATCTTTTCCGTGCGCGCCAGAATATCCTCGATCCTCAGTTCGTCTCGCGCCGCCTCGTCATCGTGCGGCTGCTGCCGCTGCTGGCGCGCCGCCTCCAGCGCCCCCACAGCCACCCGGTTGGAGGCGCGCTCTTTTTCCAGCTGCTCGTTAAGATCTCGGATGGTTTGCTCGAGCCGCCCCTGCTGATCCGCGAAGCGCCCGCGCTCGGCGCTCAGCCGCTCGGCCGCAAACGACGCTTTCTGCTCGGATTTTTCGAGCCTCGCGGTGAGATCGCGCATCGCCCGAATGAGCATGCGGGCGCGTTTGCCGAGCTGCGCATGGGCGCGCTCGCGCGCCTCCAGCTTTTCCTTCAGATGTGCCGTGTCGGCCCCGGCGGCCTCGGAATGTTCCGAGAGACGCAGCAGTTTCTGCTCCAGGTCCTGGGCGTGACGTTCGCCGACGCGGCAGCGATCTGTCTTTTCCTGCAGGTCTGCGCGCGCCTCGGCCAGGAGCCGGTCAGCCGCCAGAGCGCGGGCTGTTTGCTCGTCGAGCCGGGCTCCAAGATCGGCGATCTGCCGGGAATCATCGTCCCTCTCCGCGCGCAAGGCAGCCTGCGTCTTCTGGTGTTCAATATGGCTGTTGGCGATCAACTCCTCGAGCTTGTCGATCTGCCGGCGTTCCGTTTCGAGAGCAATCTCCAATTCTTGGATGCGGTCGGCAAGCCCCGATGCGTGCCCCTCGCCGTCCGCCAACTCGTTGCGGAGCTTTCCAGCTAGGGCTTGAACCTCTGTAAGATTTGACTGCAGCACATCCGCATGCTGGCGGGCGAAGGCCCCCTCGTCGCGCGCCGTCGCCAGGTCAAGCTGCAGCTGGGTGATAAGCGTATCGTTCTTGGCTACGGCGTCCTGAAGGTCGTCGAGGTCGCCTTTGAGGTGATAAACTTGCGCGCGCTCGGCTTCATAAGCTTCGTGGAATTGCGCACCGAGGCTTTGAGCGTTCACCAAGTCAGCTTCGAGCGTCTCGATCCGCGCTTCATGGCCTTGCGCCGCCGCCTGCAGCCGCTGATTTTCCGAGGCGAGCAGGCTGTTTTCGGTCCGCGCCTCTTCTCTTTCCTCGTAGAGCACGCGATTTTCTTCCTTGAGATCAGCGAGCGCGCCTTCGGTCATCGCGATCATCATACCGCGCTCGACGAGCGCCGCATTGGTCTTCTCGCGCGCCGCAAGAACATGGCTGATCCAGTTCGTTATCTCGACGAAATGATCTTTTACCTCGCAGAGCTCCTGCACTTTTCCCACGAGGTCGATACAGCGATTCTTGATCTCCTCGTTCTCGGAGCCAATTTGGTCTAAGGTCCAATCCGAAAAAGACATGGCTTGTTCAGTTCTTGGACCGAGAGGCACAAGCGCGCGCTCATTATCCGAACGACCTTGAAGCGTCGTTGTGCTGAGAAAATCGTTCATGTGTCGCGCCCTCCTTTTGCGCTTCATGCGCCTTGGGAGCGCAATTCGCGGCCTTCACAGGATTTTTCTCGAGCTGAAGATATTAAAGAAAGCACAGCTGACGGAATTCGACCATTCGGCCATCGGCCAATACTGAGAGCTACTTACGCCTTCTGGAATAAGTAAAAGCCGCGCGCCTCTCGGCGTCGCGGCTTTTTAAACACTGGTGACTTAAGGGCAGCCCCGGCTACGCTTTCGCGTGCATCTGGAGCGCATCCTCATCGCAAAAGTCTGCAACTTTTACGGAACGCGGCTTAGCCCTGGCGGGCCTTGTAACGCTTCTGCACCTTGTTGATGACGTAGACGCGGCCCTTGCGGCGCACGATCTGGTTGGCGCGGTGGCGCGAACGCAGGGATTTCAGAGAGTTGCGGACTTTCATCGGTCTATCCTCGGCAATAGAACACTGGCCGGGGATAACGCCCAGCGCCTCGTTGCAGCCGCATATGCCAAACTTTGCGCCGCCAATCAACCCCATACTGATGTTCAGCGGATTTCAAAACAGTATATTGGCGAAGACCCGCAGGTTGGCGCCCGGCAACAAAACCTCGTCCTTCCGGTAGGAGACGCTGTTGCGTATCGCCGCGTTCAGCAGATTGTTGCCGACGAGGCCGATCGTGACTTCACGGCCGAGCGCCGCACCTTCGGGAAAATGCAGGCGGTAGCTCAGCTCCGCCTTAAGCAGATTATACCCCCTGGTTGGCGTTTCGCCGGTCTGGGCGATGTTGTTCTGCGCAAAGGCGTGGAGCAGATTGACCCGCGCCAGCCATGCCGCGTCGCTCCAGAAGAGGCCGCCGCCGAGCCGCGCGGGTGGCATGCGCGGAACATTGCCCACCTGCGTGAAGCTCGCGCGGACGACGTCGAATTGGTTCTCGGCGCCGAAATTCCCCCCTAGAAGCGGCGCGAGATCGAGCTGACTCTGGACCTCCGCGCCGCGAAAAACGGCGTTGCGCTGGGCGTAGAAGGCCTGTGCTAAGCCGCCGCCTTCGCCCGCCGGCGTGCAGCTCGCGAAAGTCGCGTCGCAGCGCTCGTCGGAAAGATTACGGAAGATGAAGCCGTCGAAACGCGTATAAAAAACGCTCGCCTCGAAGCGGAACGGCCCCGGCGCCCGCCGCAAGGCGAGCTCCACCGTCTTGGCGCCTTCGATCTTGAGATTGGGATTGCCGATGTCGAAGGTCCCTGTCGCGTCGTGTGGGCCCCGCGACAAAAGCTCGGGCGCGCGCGGCGCGCGCTCGACATATTGCGCGGTGAGGCTCGCCACGAGATCGGCAGGCAGCGCCTGCAGGAAACCGACGGCCCCGCTCGACGGCGTGAAATGGCGGTTTCGCTGAACGCCGAAGGTCGGCTCGACGGAAAAATCAGGAATCGCGCCCATGACCTGCGCATGATCGATGCGCCCGGCGAGCTGCAGGCGCTGCGCATCGTTGAATTTCAGCTCGTTGAAGAGAAAGCCGGCGACGGTCCTGGTTCGATTTGGATCGAAAAGCCCGCCATCCGCGCCGGGCGCGGTCAGGGCCTGATGTGTCCCCTGGAAACCAAACGTCGTGCTCAGCGTCGCGAATGGCAGCACGAGAGGCGCAAGCCGCGTTTCGACGCGCGCCTCCATCTCCTTGTCGGTGAAGGTCTGCTGCACCCCGTCGACGCCGCCTGCGTAACCGAGCTCATTGTGCTTGTAATCGACGAGCCCCGCCCAGAAGCGGATCGCCTCGACGATATCCGACTGCGGACGCAGTTCGCCTTTACTCGCGATGCGCGTCTGGCGCATGTCGATTCTCGTGTTCGCACCGGTCGGCTCGATCCCCGGGATGTGATAGCGGCTGCCGAACTGCGTTACTGAAAAGCCGATATGTCCGGCGTCGAGGAGATATGTTCCGCCAAGTGACGCGCCCCCCATGCGCATGGCGGAGTTCGGTTGCCGGCCGTAGACGGGCCGCGGCGGATCGGGAGGAGCGAGGTAAGGATAAACGGGGATGCGATCGTCGCTGGCGCGACGCCCGGTCACGTCGGCGTGAACCAGAAAATTTCCGCGCCCCGCGTCGAGCAGGGTCGCATTCTCGAGTGCGCTATCCACCGTAGAAACCGCGGCCCGCGTTTCCATCTTCCAGCAGCCTTGGTCGCGCAGGAGTCCCGCGTCGTCGCAGGGCGGTTTGTCGGGGATGCGGTTGTTCGTGACGTTCACGACGCCGCCGGTCGCCGCCGCGCCCGAACGCAAGGCCGCCGGGCCGCGCACCACTTCAATCTGATTGGCGCCCAGCGGGTCGAGTGGGACCCCGTGATCCTCGCCCAGTTCCGAAACGCCGCTCGCGCCGAGCCCATTCTCCTGGATTCGCACCCGGTAATTATCCAGGCCCCGCACAATGGGCCGGCTCGCCGCGCCAGGCGCATAACTCGAGCCGGTGATTCCGGGCTTGGAGAAGAGCACGTCGCCGAGCGTCGAGCCGGGCAATTGGCGCACCTCCTCCACCGGGACGATGGTCGCCGTCCCGACCTGGTTTGCGGCGATCGGCAGCGCCCCGCGCGGCGGCGCCACATCGGGAGGAGGCGCCGCGGCGACGTTCGGCGCTGCCGGGCGAATGCGCGGCGCAGACGGGGCTCGCGCCGTCCGAGGAGCCGGACGGGGCTTGCCCGCCCGCGCGGCGCCGACCTGGATCGTCGGCAAAGATTGCTGCGCAAAAGCCTCCGTTGAAAGGCCATGGACGCCGCACAGCGTAGCCACGCCCAGGGTAAACCGGCTGATCAAGCGGGCGCGCATGCCAAAATCCGTCCAATGTAACATTATAACATGAGCGACGTTATAACATTACACTCTTGGCACCGGTCAAGCCCCCTCAGAGGGTCGCCGCATACTTCTCCCAGCCCGCCGCGCGCAATTTGCAGGAAGGGCACTCGCCACAGCCATAGCCCCATTCGAAGCGTTGGCCGCGTTCGCCGAGATAGCAAGTGTGCGACTCCTCGACGATGAGCTGTACAAGCCCCTCGCCGCCGAGGTCGTGCGCCATGCGCCAGGTTCCCGCCTTGTCGATCCACATCACCGGCGTATGAATTTCGATGTCGGTCGCCATGCCGAGGCTTAGGGCCCGGTTCATGGCGCGGATGGTGTCATGGCGGCAGTCGGGATAACCGGAGTAATCCGTCTCGCACATGCCGCCGACGACGTCGGCGATGGAGCGCCGATAGGCGAGCGCCGCCGCGAAGGCCAGAAAGATGAGATTGCGTCCCGGAACGAAAGTGTTGGGCAGGCCGTCTTCCCTGAGCGCGATCTCCGCGTGGCGCGTCAAGGCCGTTTCGGAGAGGGCGCCAAGCGCCTCGAGCGAGATCGTGTGATCCTCGGAAAGCCGCGCGCGCCATAGCGGCGAAAGGGCCGCAAGCCCCTCCCGCAAGGCCGCGCGTTGCGCGAGCTCGATACGGTGACGCTGTCCATAATCGAATCCAACCGTCTCGACGCGGGCGAAATGGGCGAGCGCCCAAGCGAGGCAGGTGGTGGAATCCTGCCCGCCGGAGAAGAGCACGAGAGCGGAAGAGTCCGCGGCCGGATTTGCGTCATGGGTCATCATGGGACAACCGTAGCGCGCTTTCGGCCCGGGCGAAATCGGCCGAACCACGTGGAGCTCGGTTTCTGTGCGCCCGCAAGCCCCGATCAGGCCGCCGTGCGCGCCTTTTGCCGGGCGGGCGTCTCGAATCTCGGCAGAGCGTTCATCACGCGCTGGGGCGGGAAGATGACAATCGCCTCCGTGCCCTCGCGCAGCTTCGACTTCAGCATGAACTGGCCGCCGTGCAGTTCGACGAGCCCCTTTACGATCGGCAGGCCGAGGCCCGTGCCTTCGTCGGCGTTCTTCTGAGCGAGCGCGCCGCGTCCGAAGGAGGACATGACGACGGCGATCTCGTCCTCGGGGATGCCTGGGCCCGTATCCTTGATCGCCACATATTGGCCCCCTGCGCTGGTCCAGCCGACCTTGAGCGTAACCTGCCCTCCTTGCGGCGTGAACTTGATCGCATTGGTGAGAAGATTGAGAATGACCTGGCGCACGGCCCGCTCATCGGCCCAGATGCGCGGCATGTTCGGCTCCAGCGACTCTACCAATTTGATGTCGCGTTTCTGCGCCCGGATCGTGAGAAGATGGCGGCATTCCTGTGCGACGCCGACGAGCGATATGCTCTCTTCCTTCAATTCGTAACGGCCCGCCTCTACGCGGGAAAGATCGAGAATTTCGTTGATAAGGGTCAGAAGATGCTGCCCGCTTGAGTGAACGTCATTGCAATAGTCTTTGTAGACCGGGTTGGCGTGCGGTCCGAACAGCTCGTTTTTCAGGACCTCGGAAAAGCCCAAAATGGCGTTGAGCGGCGTGCGCAGCTCGTGGCTCATGGTCGCGAGGAAACGCGATTTGGCCAGATTCGCCTCTTCGGCGCGGCGGCGCGCTTCGTCGGAATTCGCCTTGGCCTGTTCCAACTCCGCGATGAGCTCGTTCTTTTCGGCGCGAAAGAACAGGCTTTCGAAGGCGAGCTGATGGAAGCGCTTCGCCAGCACATAGAAGAAGACCAGGTTTGCGCCCACCGCGGCGAGAAGGGGGACGAAGCTCTGGGCTCCTGCGCGATCGACATAGGCGATGTAAGCGACGCTCGTCAGCGAAGTGGGCAAAATAGTCGCGTAAACAGCCGCCGGAATCGTCGCGGTGACCATTGTGTTGAAGGCGGACGACAACAGCATCATGCAGATGACGAGCGAGCGGGCGTTGGAATCCCCCAGGCTGAGCAGCATCGCCGCGGCTCCGGCCCAAACGAAGCCATGGATAAGCTCGGTGACGACGAACTTCGCGCGCCATTCCTTGACCACAATCCTCGGATCCTCGCCGCCGAGCATTTTTTGAGCCATGCCATAGCAGAGGATGAGGCTCGAAAAGGCCAAAATGAGCCAGATGATGACCCTCTGGCCGGGAACCCAGTTGAGAGCCAGGCTCGAGACCAGCACAATGAGCGCCACGGCCGAGACGGCTGAATTGACGCGGGTCTCCGCATAGGCGCGCAGCAGTTCTATATCGATGCCCCGGTGGCCCGTGTCCGAGGTCGTCAGGCGCTCTCGCGCCTGACGCACACGCGCGCCGAGCCGGCGCTTCTGCATTGCTGTCTGGGGGTCGAGCCCGCGGCCGCGCCCGATCATTTCCGCGGTGACTTCGCTCATTCTGCACACGCACGCAAGAAACTACTGCGTCGGAAACCGACGGATGCAATAATTCCCCGGAAACATTAACAGCGTGCTGACAAGCCCCAGATAAGAAAGCGGCAGAAGAGGGACGTCATGCTTCTCTATGATACAGCGCGGGCGCCGAATCCGAAGCGCGTTCGCATGTTTCTGGCCGAAAAAGGCGTTTCGATTCCCACCCAAAATGTCGACCTCACAGGGCTCGAGCAAAAGAGTGAAGCGTTCCGGCGCATCAACCCGATGGGCGCTGTTCCGGCCCTCGTTCTCGACGATGGAGCGGTCCTCGCGGAATCAATAGCCATCTGCCGCTACATTGAGTGGCTCCACCCCGATCCGCCGCTTTTCGGGCGCGACGGGCGCGAGCAGGCCTTTGTCGAAATGTGGCAGAGGCGCATGGAATTTTCCCTCTTCCTGCCGATCGCCTATGTCTTCCGCCACACCCACCCTAGGCTCGCGGCGCTGGAACGGCCGCAGCTTCCTCAGTTCGCCGAGACTCAGCGGCCACGGGCGATCGACGCGATGCGCTTCCTCGACGGCGAGCTTGCGAGACGTCCCTATGCTGCGGGAGAGGATTTTACGATCGCCGACATCACGGCATTTGTCGCCATCGAGCTGACGAAGCTTGCCCGCGTCGACATCCCTGATGATTTGCCCCATCTCGCTCGGTGGCGGCGAGACATCGCGGCGCGCCCGAGCGCGGAGGCGTAATGTCGGCAGGATCGACGCTTCTGGAGTCGCTGGCGGCGCGGATCCGCGCCTGCCGGCATTGCGCCGAGGCGCCCGCTCCCCTGCCCCATGCGCCGCGGCCGGTGCTCCGCGTGTCGTCCACGGCGCGGCTGCTGGTGGCGAGCCAGGCGCCGGGCAACCTCGTCAATCAGACAGGCATTCCCTTCAACGATCCATCAGGCGAGCGGCTGCGCGATTGGATGGGCGTCGACCGCGACACTTTCTACGACGTTTCGCGCATCGCCATCGTCCCCATGGGCTTCTGCTTTCCGGGCAACGACGCCGTAGGCGGCGATTTGCCGCCGCGCTCCGAATGTCGCACGCTGTGGCACGACAAGCTTTTCGAGGAGATGCCCCACGTGGAGACGGTGCTCGCGATCGGCCGCTATGCGCAGGATTATCACTTCGCCCGCCTTGGCCACGCGTTGCCGAAAACCGCCGGCGTCTCGCAGACCGTCGCCCGCTGGCGGGAGTTTCAAGGAGAAAAGCCGCTGATCTTCCCCCTGCCCCACCCCTCATGGCGCAATACCGGCTGGCTCAAGAAAAACCCCTGGTTCGAGGGGGAGGTTCTGCCGGCTCTGCGCGGCGAAGTCGCCCGGCTTGTGAAATGAGCATCGTCGCTGTCTCAGAGGGCAGGACCCAAGTCGCGTTCGGCAACGACCGCCCTTTAGCGCTGATCGCGGGACCCTGCGCGCTGGAAAGTCGCGAGATGGCGCTCGATGTCGCAACCGAGCTGGCGCGCCTTTCCGAAAAGCTCGGAATCGGCGTCGTCTTCAAGGCCTCCTTCGACAAGGCCAACCGCACGAGCTTCGACGCCCCGCGCGGGTTGGGATTGGAGGGGGCGCTGCCAATTCTCGCGGAAGTAAAAGAGAGGACCGGCCTGCCAGTGACGACCGACGTGCACGAAA
>JAMBEQ010000045.1 GCA_024506175.1 Methylocystis sp. | reverse complement strand
CGGCGCCGTCCTCGTCTTCCGAGGTGATGTTGTCGAGATATTGCGGCGCGCCCTGGGCTTTCAGATGCGCGACGACATGCTCGACTTCGGCGTCCGAGACGAAAGGCCCGTGCACGCGCGAGATGCGGCCGCCGCCCGCCATGTAGAGCATGTCGCCCTGGCCGAGGAGCTGCTCGGCGCCCTGCTCGCCGAGAATGGTTCGGCTGTCGATCTTGGACGTCACCTGGAAGGAGATGCGGGTCGGGAAGTTCGCCTTGATCGTGCCGGTGATGACGTCGACCGACGGGCGCTGCGTCGCCATGATGAGATGGATGCCGGCGGCGCGGGCCATTTGCGCGAGGCGCTGGATGGCGCCCTCGATGTCCTTGCCCGCGACGAGCATGAGGTCCGCCATCTCGTCGACGATGACGACGATATAGGGCAGGGTGGAGAGGTCCATCTCCTCATGCTCGAAGATGGCTTCGCCCGTGTCGCGGTCGAAGCCCGTCTGCACGGTGCGGGTGATGGTCTCGCCGCGAGCCTGCGCTTCGGCGACGCGGGCGTTGAAGCCGTCGATGTTGCGCACGCCGACCTTCGACATCTTCTTGTAGCGGTCCTCCATCTCGCGCACCGCCCATTTGAGCGCCACCACGGCCTTTTTCGGGTCGGTGACGACGGGCGTGAGGAGATGGGGGATGTTGTCGTAGACCGAGAGCTCCAGCATTTTGGGGTCGACCATGATGAGCCGGCATTCCTCGGGCTTGAGCCGGTAGAGCAGCGACAGAATCATGGTGTTGATCGCGACCGACTTGCCGGAGCCGGTCGTGCCGGCGACGAGGAGATGCGGCATGCGCGCGAGATCCACGATCACCGGCTCGCCGCCGATCGTCTTGCCGAGCGCGATCGCGAGTTTGTGCTTCGAGTGGATGAAATCTTCGCTCGCTACGATCTCGCGAAGGAAAACCGTTTCCCGGCGCTGGTTCGGCAGCTCGATGCCGATGGCGTTGCGGCCGGGCACGACCGCGACGCGGGCCGAGACCGCCGACATGGAGCGGGCGATGTCGTCCGCGAGCCCGATCACGCGCGAGGATTTGATGCCCGGCGCCGGCTCCAGCTCATAGAGCGTGACGACAGGGCCGGGGCGCACATTGATGATCTCGCCGCGCACCGAGAAGTCTTCGAGAACCCCCTCGAGCACGCGGGCGTTGGACTCGAGAATATCCTCCGAAATTGAGACTGTTCCCGGCCGGCTCTTGGGCTCGGCGAGAAGCTCCAGCTCCGGAAATTCGTAATGTTCCGGCGTGGCGTGCATGGGCGGGCGCGCGGGCTCGCGGGTGACTCGGCGCGACGCCGTGGCGGCGGGCCCGTCCGCCTGCCGGGCCTCCCCCGAGCGCATGGTGGTGGGCGCCGCTGCGCGGGAGGCTGTCAGCGCGGCGGCACCAGTCGCGTCCTCGTCTTCGTCGTCGAGATTGCGCGCGCGGCGTGTGAAAGTCGGATAGGCGTCGAAGTCGTCGAAAGTCGGCTCGACTCTCGGGCGTTCGGAGGCTGGCTCTTCCTCGACCGGCGCGCGCGCCTTGGCGCGGGCCTTATCGAAGAGCCGCAAGGCCCAGCATTTCAAGGACAGCGCCATATGAATCGCGGCCCCGAGCGAGATCAGCGCAAAGCCCGGTTCGCCCGCACGATCCTCGTCGTCCTCGGCATAAGGAATGGGCGTCCGCTCTTCGAAGGCCTCTTCCCGGATGTTGTTGTTCTGCGACTCGAAGCCGAGGCCCGAGGCCCCGCTCACCGAGAGGATTGCGACGAAGGCCGAGGCAAGGCCGAAAATCGCCATGGCGGCTCCCGAGCCGGCGAAAATCGCGCGAGGCGCCGCGAGAATGGCGTCGCCGGCGACCCCGCCGAGGCCCGTCGGCAAGGGCCATCGGTCGGTTGTCGGCAGGAGCGAGGCGGTGGCGGCCGTCGCCAGAATGCCCGCAATCCAGAGTCCGAGCCGCAGGGCAGGGCGCTCGACATAGCGGCGTCGCCGAATGATTTTCAGTCCTTGCGTGGCAAGCGGCAGAATCGCCGCAATGGCCCCGAAGCCGAAGAGCTGCATGAGAAGATCGGCGACGACGGCGCCGGGATGGCCAAGAAAATTGCGGACATGTCCGCCGGTCGCATTGTTGAGAGAGGGGTCCTGCGCCGACCAGCTGACGAGCGCCAGCGCCATGGCGGCGGCGCTCGCCATCATTGTCGCCCCGACCGCCTCCGCAAGGCGATGGGCCAGGAATTCGCGGAGCTGTTCGGGAAAGAAACCAAGTCGATGGCTGCGCATGTCACCAAAAGCCCGCGTGGCGCGGCGCAACCAAAAGGCGAGGCGCCGACTCTTGGGCAGGGTAGGAAAGCTGGGTTAAGGGGCGCTTAACCCTGATCCCCGCGGCCGCTCGCGCGGCCTGGCGATCGCCTGATTGAGCTCCGCACCGTAGATGAAGATCACCGCGAGCGTCTGTAGAAAGACGAGCGCGATCATGATCGAGGCCAGGCCCGCGTAGGTGGAGACGTAGTTGCCCGCGAATTTCGCGAGATAAGCCCCGAAGCCCGCGCCGAAAGCGAGCGACACGGCGAGGGTCAGCGAGAAGCCGGGAATGAGGCTCAGAAGGCGGGGGCGGCCCGCCGGCAGCAAGATATGGGCGGCGAGGATCGCGACGCCCACAACCGCAATGGTCACGCCGTAGCGCACCGGCCCGTAGAGCGCCGAGAGCTGTGGTTCGATCTCACGCATCAGTTCAGGAAGATGCGTCTCGGCCAGCGATACGACGAGCGGCGCCAGCACGATCAAAAAAGCGATGGTCAGCAGCGCGGCGGCGCCGAGAAAGACCATGAGGATCGACTCCAGCCGTAATAGCCACCAGGAGCGCTTGTCCCGCGCGTCGTAAGCGCGGTTCAAGGCGACCCGCAGCGCGTCGACCCCGCTCGATGCGAAATAGATGGCGAGCACCGCGCCGACGGTCAGCAATCCGCCGCGCGGCTGCGAGAGCACACGGTTGATTTCGGCCGCGATCGGTCCGGCCACGTTGGGAGGCCAGGTTTCGAACACCAGCTTCGCGGCTGCGTCCGCCTCTTTCTGCAGGCCAAAAAGCGAGGCGACCGCAGTGAGGAATATGAGAAAAGGGAAAAGAGACATGATGATCGAGAGCGCGATATGGCTCGCGATCGCCCAGCCGTCATCGCGGTTGAATTTACGATGGGCGTCGTAAAAGGCGCGGAGCAAGGGCATGGCGCAGGAGCTTCCGGCGGCTGGCGGGAGGCCCGCTAGAGAGCATTCCGCAAAAGTTGAAAAGGCTTTTGCGACAAGAATGCGCTCCAGTTTTTTGGCTTGGCGCGATTCTTATCGGCCGCATGATTCCATGCGAACGGAAAGCGCGCTAGGCGTGGACCCAGGAGAGAGTTTAGTCTTCTTCGAAGCAAAGGCTACTTGGCGACCGTGGCGGAAGCGCTCTGCGGGATGAGAGACAAAGCGCCGCTGACGATTAAAAGCGAGCGCGCCGCCCGCTGCCTTTACGTCAAGGACGCGCGCAACGCCTCGACGAGAACTTCGGGCCGGCAGGGTTTTTGAAGAAGGCGCGTGCCCGGGGGAAACCGTCCCCGCTGTTGCTGCGGATCGTAGCCGGACAGCACGACGAAGGGGATTTTGGCGTTTTGCAGCGCTTCCGCCACGGGGCCGGAGAACGCGCCTCCCAGATTCGCATCCAATATCGCCGCGTCACAGCCTGTTTCGGCCAGCAATTTAAGCGCCTGCTCGACGGTTGACGCGATACCCGCGCTCTCGAACCCCTCGCATTCCAGAAGCATTTCGAGCGACATGGCAACCATAGGCTCGTCGTCGATGATCAGAATGCGGCGCATCCAGCTATCTCGCAAGAATTCGGTTCGCCGGCGCTTTCATTGTCCAACGGACCCCTGGCTCCATGAACTCCAGACTGGTTTGCCCGCCGATCGAGATCTCCGCCATTCTTGCGAGGACCGTATTGCCAAAGCCTCGGCGCCCCGGGGCTTCCACTTTAGGCCCGCCGCTCTCGGCCCAAGACATTGAGAAGTCGTTATCCACGAGGCTCCAATCAATGAAAACCTTCCCGTCGTCGGTCGAAAGCGAGCCATATTTCGCGGCGTTGGTCGCAAGCTCATGGAGCGCCATCCCGATCGTTTGGGCGGCGCCCGCGTTCACGCGCACCACGGGACCTGCCGCTATGATCCGGCTTCCGATCAAGTCTCGGTAGGGAGCCAGCTGCTCCTGCACGAGATCGGAGAGATCCGTCCCCTGCCATTCGTTTCTCACCAGCAGCCTTTGGCTCGCAGACAGTCCTTGAATTCTATTTATGAGCTTGGAGACGTAGGCGTTAGGGTCGCCATCAAAAGTAGTTTGCTGAGCGATGGCCTGGACGACGGCGAGAAGATTGTTGGCGCGGTGGTTGACCTCCGCCATAAGGAGCTGGTTACGCGCTTCGGCCGCCTTCCGTGACGTTATGTCCTCGATAACCGACACAAAGTTCACAGGTGCCCCCGCTGTGTTCCGTACTAGGCTGACAGCCAGGTTCACCCATACTTCCCTGCCAGACTTGCGAATATATCGCTTTTCCATCGAGAAGCTCTTGGCTTCGCCCGAGAGCAGCCGGCGCGCGCTCGCCCAACCGCCTTCGAGTTCGTCAGGGTGTGTGATGTCGCCGAAGGTCATTTTAGTGAGCTCGTCGCGGCTATAACCCACGATATCGCACAGGCGTTCGTTGACCTTGAGCCACCGGCCGTCGAGTCCAACCTCAGCAATGCCCACAGCGGCGTTTTCGAAGGTGGCCTCCAGGCGCGAGAGCGCTTCGTGCAGAGCATCAGCGCTGCGCTTACGCTCTTCCAGCATCTGGCTTTGCAGTTCTTCGATCGCTTCGGCCTTGGAAGCTCTGGCCTCCGCGTGGTGCATCAGCTCGGTCGTGGCGATGATGAGGCCGCAGCTAGCAAAAAAGATGGAGAGCGCGAACCAGTCGGCGCCGCCCTGAAGGGGAAGGATAAAGGCGTGCAACAAGCTCGCCCCGACGATCGCCGTTGTCGCTCCGCCGATCCATCCCCCCCACCAGGGCACCCACAGGAACCAAGGGAAAAAGGGTTATGTAGGCTACCTTGTTCGTCGCCGCGCCGATCAGAACGACCCGAGCGATTATCGCCAACACGGCCAAAAGCAGCCCAAAAGCGGGCGCGAGAAAAAATGCGCCTTCTCGGGAAGCTTCGCTTTTTTGGCGAGAATTCGGAGGGGAAGCCTTGTGTAGGAGGGGAATCTATCGTCTGCGAGCATGGAGTCTCTTTGTCTCCATGTCAGGCATGGCATGCTCCCATAACATTTTGACAAATTTTAAGCGAAGGTGTGGCCTGGAGCAAGCTTGGCCAGTATCGCCGGCGTGGCCAGCGCCCGTGCTGGGGACGGCGTCGCGCGCGCTCGATGTCGCCATGGTTGAAGCCAAGGCGGCTCGCTCTTAATCTCGCCGCCGTCGGCGGCTCTCGGGACCCTCGTGCATCAAAGCGTCCTCGCGTGGGCCTTCGACGATCAGGTCGCCGACAAGGCCGCGCTCCATCCTCGAAAGAGCGTGGTCGATCAG
>JAMBEQ010000044.1 GCA_024506175.1 Methylocystis sp. | reverse complement strand
GTCGCCATGGCGCGCGCCTTCGCCCTCGCGATCGAGGCGGGGCGTCTCGCTTATCTCGCCAAGCCGATGACGCCGCGCGACATGGCCGAGCCCTCGACCCCGGTGATCGGGCGGCCGTTCGAGGACACGGCTTAACCCTCGGACCGCGCGCCTTCCGGCGGCGCCAAGCGCCTTTTAGCGCCGGAAGCGGGGTCTCTGCACTCACTCGTCGCAAAGAAACTCCAAAAGCGATAGACCCCAGTTCATGTCGAATCTCGACCCTTTCTACCTCATCGTCGACAGCGCCGACTGGCTCGCGCGCCTGCTGCCACTTGGCGTCAAGCTTGTGCAACTGCGCGCGAAGGATCGCCCCCAATCCGAAGTGCGCGACGAAATTTTGCACGCCCGCGACCTCTGCCGCGCGGCGGGCGCGCAGCTCATCGTCAATGATTACTGGAAGCTTGCGATCGACGAAGGCTGCGACTTCGTGCATCTCGGGCAGGAGGATCTCGATGGCGCGGATCTGGGCGCGCTACGCCGCCACGGCGTCAAGGTCGGGATCTCCACCCATGACGACGCCGAGCTCGAACGCGCGCTCTCTCTTTCTCCAGACTATGTGGCGCTCGGGCCCGTATGGCCGACCTTGCTCAAAGAGATGAAATTCGCGCCGCAAGGCCTCGGAAAGATCTCCGTCTGGAAAAGACGTCTCGGCGAGATTCCGCTCATCGCAATAGGAGGCTTGACGCCGGGGCGCGCCTGCCTTGCGCTCGCTGCCGGGGCGGATAGCGCTTGCGTCGTCACCGACGTTTTGCGCGCGACGGACCCGGAGTCCCGCACGGTCGAGTGGATCACGGCGACAGCTCCCTGGCGCGTATCCCCTGAGCTCACACGCGGATTTCGACCCGATTACGCGGCAGCCGAGGTTTTTCCATCCCCCAATCACGGGCCTCGCGCGCGCGCCATTTCCGCTCTGGTGCTGCATTACACCGGCATGCCGACGGCAGAGAGCGCGCTGGAGCTGTTATGTTCGCCGATCTGCGAAGTATCGGCGCATTATTTCGTCGAAGAGAGCGGCCGCATCTTGCAGCTCGTCCCAGAATCGCGCCGCGCCTGGCACGCGGGCGCAAGCTTTTGGGCGGGCGAGACCGACATGAACTCGGCGTCGATCGGCATCGAGATCGTCCATCCCGGCCATATCGATCCGCATGCCTATCCTCCAGCCCAGATCAAGGCCGTTATCGCGCTTTCAAAAGACATTTGCGCACGCCACAAAATCGCGCCGGAGCGCGTGCTGGCGCATTCCGACATCGCGCCGCGGCGAAAGATCGACCCCGGCGAATTCTTCCCCTGGGCGGCGCTCGCCGCGGCCGGCGTCGGTCGTTACGTCGAGCCACTGGCACCGGACGACGGTCCGGCGCTCGAGCTCGACGCCGCCGGCGAGGCGGTTGCGCGCCTGCAAAGGCAGCTCGCCGCCCTGGGCTATAAGATCGTCGAAACCGGCGTCTATGACGAAGACACGGCGTCGGCCGTCGCTGCGTTTCAACGGCATTGGCGGCCGGCCAGAGTGGGCGGCCGCGCCGACGCCTCAACCATAGACGCTTTGACAAGGCTTTTGCAGTGAGGATTCTCCTATGACATCCAAAGGCGCCGTCGTCGTCACCGGCGCATCGACGGGCATTGGCCGCGCCTGCGGAGAGACGCTCGTTCAGAACGGCTTTTTCGTCTTCGGCTCGGTGCGCAAAAACGAGGACGCCGAGCGGCTGCAGGCGCACTTGGGAGAAAATTTTGCGCCGCTCCTTTTCGACGTCGCTGACGCGGAAGCAATAGCGCGAGCGGCGCGAGAGGTCGAAAGCCGGCTCGGAGGCGCGACGCTCGCGGGTCTCGTCAACAATGCAGGCATCGCCGTGCCGGGCCCTTTGCTGCATCTCCCCATCGCCGACTTTAGTCGGCAGCTCGAAACCAATCTCGTCGGCCAGCTTCAGGTGACGCAAGCCTTCGCGCCGCTCCTCGGCGCCCGGGAGCCCTTTCGCGGCGCGCCCGGGCGCATCGTGGCCATGAGTTCCGTCGCGGGTCGTTTCGCCTCGCCGTTTCTGGGAGCATACTGCACGTCGAAATTCGGCCTGGAAGGCATGTCCGACGCGTTGCGCCGCGAGTTGATGGTTTATGGAATCGACGTCATTCTCATCGAGCCTGGCATGATTGCGACGCCCATTTGGGACAAGGCTGAGAGCGCCGACTTCAGCGCGTTCGACGGGACGATCTACGGTCCCGCCGCGCGCCGGGTGCAGAAATGGGCGGTCGAAGGCGGGCGCGCCGCGCCGGGGCCGGAAATGGTTGCAAAAGCTGTCCTGCGCGCCTTGACGGCGCCGCGCCCGCCCGCGCGCATCCCGGTCGTCACGAACAAGATCCTCGGTTGGACCTTGCCGGCGCTGCTGCCGGCCCGCTTCGTCGATTGGCTCACGGCGCGCCGTCTCGGCTTCTTGGAAACCAGAGAAAAACATCTCGCCGCTTCATCCAGAGGAGAAAATCATGGCGAATGAGCAAGCGTTTATCCATGGCGCCGTTTGCTGGAGCGAACTCGCGGTCCGCGATGTCGAGCGTGCGCAGAAATTTTACGCGGAAACGCTCGGCTGGGCTTTCGACGAGATGGCCGCGCCGGACATGACCTACTGGATCATCCGCTCAGGGGAGGCGCGCGTCGGCGGCATGTTCGAGATGAAAGGCGCGCAATTCGAGGGCGCGCCCGAGCATTGGCTGACCTATATCGCCGTCGACGACATCGACGCGCGCCTGAAGAAAGCGGTCGAGGCCGGCGCCAAAATCTGCAAGGAGGCCTTCGACATTCCAGGTGTGGGCCGCATGGCCGTGCTGGCCGAACCGGGCGGCGCGGTCGTCGCCTGGATGACGCCGAAGCCTGCCCAGGCGTGACGCCGCGCCTTCAAAGGCGCGTCGTCTCGACGATTTCGCCGGGACGAAAATGTTCGACGAATTCGCAGGAGACGCCGTCTTCGAGACGGCGAACAACTTTCGCCCGGGTATTGCCGACCGTCACCTCCTCTCCCAAGGGAATGGCGTGCCGGGTGCGCAGGGCGACGTCCGAGACCGATAGGCTCGCGATCCGCGCCAAATACTCGTCTCCATTCGCCAGGCGAAGCACGGTGAGGTCCATCAGCGGCACGATGCGCTCGTTTGCGCCCGACCGCTCGGCTACTCGCGAGCGCCCGCCGCGCCCAGCCAATTGGTCAGCAAGGCTCTCGCGTTTTTTTGGCGTGAGCTGAAAAGCCATTTCGAAACCCGTCTGCGTCGCGCGCAGGGCGATTCCGGGAAGTTGGCCCAAGTCCTCGAGGAAAAGGACGACCCGCTCCCCCGGGGCGGCGGCGATCGGGGCAGACAGGACAACCTCCCGGGGAGACATCTCGAGGGCCCGGCAAGGGTATTGCTCATGTGATTTCGGCAGCGTGAAACGCCCGCGAAAATCGACCTGCGCGCGATGCGCGAAGTCCATTTGGAAGTGGCTTGTAGAATGACGGAGATTGCTAGGCATAATCTCGATTCTAAAAATGATTGGGGAGCAAAAAGGCGTTAATGGCGGCACTGTAAGCGTCCCGGCGCACTCTGGGAAGAGCCTCGGCCTCGAGCTTTCTGTGTACGTAAACGTATCGTAAAAAAGGACGGGGTGAGGCTGCCGCCAGAAGGATTGCCAGGGCGGTGGGAGCCCAATTTACGCCGGCGCGTCTCCGTCCGTACGAAAAGCGGCCACGCCGCAGGGCGGGAGACTGGTTTCGCCCAAGAGCAGCCGCGCCCCTCCCGCTAGCGAGGAAATATCCGCTGTATCTGGACCGTAGTTGAAGACGTAACGAAGGCCGCCATTATCTCGGACTCGGACGTCCTGCCGCAGCATCAGCGCTTCGACCCCCGCTTCGGCCAGGAGTCGGGAGATGAGGGAATCAGCCAGCGCGTCATCCGGCCACCCCGCGAGATAATAGCGCTTCTCGCATTGCGCGAGCGCGCATTCGCCGTCGCGCGAGGCTATCGCGACCGCCGCATTCTCTCCGAGCATCAGAAATTCGCGCCAGCGCTCGAAATGCCCGGGGCTTCCTTCGCCCATGGGAATGACCGCGCCAGGCCGCAGGCTTTCGACGCGGCGCACCCGCAAATCCACGAGGCTTTGCAGCGCGCCGGGGGGGAGGGCGGCGGGGATTTTGAAATGCTCGGTTTTAGATCCAGCACGCGGTCCAGCGAGAATGATCGCCGGACTTTCGGAAAGGGCTTGGACGAAGGCCTCGTCGGCGTTGAAGAGGCCGGGCAGCAGGACGAGCTTGCGGTCCGCGACCGTCTCCGCGGTCGGCGGCCCGATATCCAGGGAAACGCCCGCTCGCCGGAAGGCGCGATAGAAGCGCATGATGAGTTCGGCGTAGGAGAAATCCTGTCCCTGCGGCTGGATCTTCCAGGCCCATTCGCTCTGGTAGTCGAAGACGAGCGCAATCTCCGCCCGTCTTGTTTCGACCCGAGCGCCGAGGGTCGCAAGCTCGCGCGCGACCGTCTGCGCCTCTTCAAAGGCGTCGTTGGGTTCGGAGTTGGGCAGGAGCAGCGCCTCGTGCATCTGCTCCTGCGCGAAGGGGGCCTGGCGCCAGCGGAAATAGCAGACCGTTTCGGCGCCGGCCGCAAAGGCCTCATGCGTCCACAGGCGCACCGCGCCCTTCGCCGGCGCCGGGTTCCAGGGCGCCCAATTCACCGGCCCGGGCTGCTGCTCCATCACCCACCAGCGGCCGCGCCCGCACCCGCGATGAAGGTCGTGATGGAAGGCCTGAAAATCGGGGTCCCCCAGGCGCATGTAACGCGCCTTGAAGGCCTCGCTATTGGCGCTGCGCTCCAGAAAGCCGAGCGGGTAACTGTCCCAGGCGGCGGCGTCGAGATCGCGCGCCAGCGCGAAATGATCGAAGGCGGTGAAGGCGCCCATGAAATTGTGAAGAATCGGCCGGCCGGGCGAAAACCTGCGAATGATCTCGACCTGCCTCCTATTGAACGCCACGACCTGATCGGAGGAAAAGCGCTGGAAATCGAGGCGATGTGAAGGATTGGCTTCCGTCAC
>JAMBEQ010000043.1 GCA_024506175.1 Methylocystis sp. | reverse complement strand
CGTCGACCTGGCGCAGCTTCGCGACAATCTCCTCGGGCTTATGACGCTTTCTGCCCATCTAAAAACCCTCCTCAAAGGCTTAAAAAGCCATACTTCAGGGAGGACCACTTTTCAGGGGGCAGGCCAGCCCCATATGCTGCGCCGCCAAGAATGTTGCCTATGCGAACCATTCCCTCGACATAGAAGTTTTTTAGTGTCAGAGCCCGAGAGTCCCCCTGCATGTTGAATATTTGATAGACCTGACTAGCCGACACGTTGTCGATCGGGCCGCCCCACGTCCCCTGTTGCATTCCGATTGAATAGGTATCGAAAATCGTATGCAATCCGCTTGTGGTGAAGTTTCTCGCTCCAACATTTCGATTCTGCGCGTTGTAGACGCCAACCCCTATGGGCCCATATCGGAGATCGACCTCCTGCATCTTCAGGAAATCGCCTTGCGAACTTGTGTTGGCGCCAGAGCAGATTTGGCAGGCGAAGCCTTGAATGCTCGCGCCGCGAATAAGCGTGTCGGAGCTGTATCCCTTGCCGTATTGCGTCGTCGAAAAGCTTGGGTTTCCCGAAATCGTATTAGTTGGGGCCGGATAGACAACTGCCGGTAACGGGGCGGCCGGAGCCGTTCCAGCGTAGCAATCGACGCAGAAGCCTACGCCAGGAGAATGCTGCTGCAGTCCTCCCGGCGTTGTTCCGGTCGACGCAAGTTCCGGCGCTAACCAATCAAACGGATCGCTTGGGAGATAGAACCCGTAAACTAACCCTAGAGCGTAATCGGCGTTCGGCCCAATCAGAGTGAGGTTGGTAAGCTTGTTCTGCCGGCCCCCTTGCTCGTTGATGCACACAGGTTGTGCGAGACCGCAGAGGATCTTCGTCCCGGCCATACCGGGGCCTTAGCTTATACCCGCCCCATCAAACCAAAGCGTTCGGTAAGCATCGCCGTAGCCCAGATGGATCGTCTTGCTCGTATAGAACTGGCCGTCCGGCATGACGACGCGCTCGATGGCGTTCTGCGCGGCATAGTCAATCGCCGCCTGGATGATCGTCGCGTTATCGGTCCCCGTGACGTTCGCTGTCGATAGCAAGATGTAGGGGACCAGATTGTAGGTCCCCGCTGCGAGAGTTGTCGAAAGCGTGATCGTCGTCATCACCGATCCGCTGTTCGTCACGCTGGTGATCTTCGTGCCCGACGGCAGCGCGCAACCGAGCGAGTGCCATTTGAAGCAGGTGATGTTCCAGCCGACCCGTGGGCCGCCAGCCGTTGAAGCGGCGAGGGAGGACGTGACCGTTACCGTGTTCGTGCCGTTTGCGGTGACGGCAGCCCCCGCGCTGGCATTGACGGTGTAGCTCGCATCGCCGACCACGCCGAATTCGCACGCGCGCACGGAAGAAAGCGAGTATTGCGGCTTCCAGTAAACGCCGCCTCCAAACAATTCGCCGAAGACGCCGCTCGGGGAGCTTTGCGCGATGAAAGTGAGCCCACATGTTCCGAACTGATAGGCGCTCGTCGGCGCGACCCGCTGAACAATGGCGGATGTCCCCGGCGCAGCGGCCGGCATCGAGCCGAGCGCGCTCTGAAACGCCGCCATAGTGGCGTAGATCTGTATCGCCTTCCCGCCGGCGTTCTGGACGCGATGGGCCCATTGCGCCGGAGCCGGCGTGATGGCTAGGCCGAGAAAGGCGAGGATGAGCCCGATCAACCGCAAGAGAGCACCTCCAGCGCCCGCCGTTGCGTGGCCGTGAAGCCGCCGACGAGAGCGGCGTTGAGAATAGATTGGATGCGCAGCCACATCGCGCCGCTCCCCGGCCAAGCCCAGGCCATGAAGTCGATATCGTCGTCGGCGCTTTAGCTCGACTTCAAGCAGCGGAAACAATGGCGCCGCCGTTGGCCGAGGTCACGTGATTGGGAATGCACAAGCCACGCACTTGCGCCGCGCTGCCGGCGGCCGCGTAGTGTTCGCCCTGACGATCGGCCGGCATTTCGATATGCGCGGCAACTTGCTCACGCGTGTAATGCTTTCCCACAATGAATTTGGTAACCATTTCACATCGCTTCCTTCGGAAGGTTCGACCAACTCGCGACCCATAAAATTTGCGATCTCGGCGCCATTATCGGGGCGCATGGACACTGGTTTTTCCTGCTTTGAACATCCTCGTGCGAATATTTTTTGGATATGTCGAGCCGCCGTCTTCACCCCCTTGCCTGCCGGCTACCCAGGGCGGAGCGAGAAGCCGTCTGCGAATACGCCCTGCTTCACGGTTTAAGCGTGCGGTCATCAAAGAGGCGTTGCGCCGGCAGCTATACGGCATCCACCCAGACGTAGCGGTAGGCTGAAGCCACCACTGCCAGCGGCTGAGCCACGGCCGCAAACCTTGGCGGAGGCGTTCGCTGAGCGTTCTGCGCCGGCCTCCCCTTGCGCTGCTGGCAGGAAGAGAGGCTGGGTCGAGCCTGCTGCGCCTTTCGGACCCCTGCGTAAAAATTAAGCGTCGTCCTAAGCTAAGCCTCCAAATCGCCTTCGGAAGAGAATGAGATCCGATTTTGGACCATCGTGCGCCGAGCACTTCGCCGGAACACGTCGCCGTTAGAATGCAAAATTCAACCGCCATGCGGCGATTGCCTCCCGCTCACGCAGGCGCACGAGGAAGGCCGGCACGTCGCCGTAGGCCATGCGGCATGATGGCCCCGCGTCAGCTTGCCCCGCTTTGGCAGGAGGTACGAGAGATGGCCGCGCCATGCCGGGTTTTCTCCCCATCGATGCCCTTGCGCTTTCGCCGCGTCCAGAACCGCTTCGGTGCGGCCCCGCAACCGCGCAGCGGTTTCCGGCTTCTCTTGCGATAGAGGCGTCAGAACGGCCAGAACCGCCGCCGTGTCGATCACGCAGCCGTAGCGGCGCCGCCTATTGGGTCAAGGTCATGCGCCACAGCGCCCGATGCTTCGGATTGCGCCATTCGATTCCCTTCGCGGCAATTAGCGCGTTCGCGAACGTCGCCGAAAGTCGGCGTGCGATTTTTCCCTTTGTCGAGCTGTATTGCGGATCTCGATCGGATCAAGGCCACGCGCGATTCGCGCCCGACAGGCGTTGGCCAATTCTCTGGCGTGGGCAAAGGGTGACGCCTCCCGCCGAACCGAGAACCATTTCGCGGCGCCTGCCGCGCTTCTTCCACATGAACAGCCAAGAGCGCGCCCCCCGATGGCGTGACGTTGAGGTAAGCCCACCCCTGTCTGAATGGCGGCCGGACTCGGCGAGGGTCGCAACCGTCCGGCCGAGAGCGTCTTGGCGCAGCGCCTCAAAGCGGAGGAACGGCTCGGCTGGCAGGGAGATACTGACGCAAGGGAAAATTAGAGCGCGCAAACCATGCGCCAGCAAAGTGTGGGACTAAATGTGGGACCGATAAACCGGCGATTTCACAGCTCACTGTTTTTTAGGCGATTTATCCGGCTTGATGGTGCCGCAAGAGGGATTCGAACCCCCGACCCCATCATTACGAATGATGTGCTCTACCAGCTGAGCTATTGCGGCGTGTGCGGCTTTCGGCGCGCGGGTTTTTCTTATCGGCGCGCCGCGGGTTTTTCAAGCGCCTTCGCTATAAGAAGTGCGCGCCCTTCCCAACTGGCGCCCTTTAGCGCTTGGCCCCCTTGATGTCGGCCGGCAAATCGGCAAGCGCCTGCTGCCGAAGTTTCTCGATCTCGAGCCTGGTCTTTTTCGCTTCGGCGCGGGCGACCTTGGCGGCGCGGCGGACCGAGAGGTGCCCGAGCCAGGAGGAAACGCCTCCAGCGAGCACCCCGAACGCAATCGCCGCGAGAACGACGAGATACATTGGCGCCTCAAGATAAGGCGCGTCGGCGGCGTTGGCGGCGAATGGATCGAGCCCGATCTTCACCACGGCCCGATTGGCCATGGAAAAGAACAATATGATCAGCGCCAGAGGAACGAAAACGAGGATGCGCAGGACGGATTTCATGGTCTCTCCCTCTGGTTCGCGGCGCCCCGGCTGTTTCGGCAGCGCATGGCCGCGGGAGCCCGGCGAACCGGCGTCAGTCCTGATAATTCTCGTTCAGACGCTCGCGCATCTCTTTGCCCGTCTTGAAGAAGGGCACGCATTTTTCCTGAACGGACACCTGCGCGCCCGTGCGCGGGTTGCGGCCGGTGCGGGCGTCGCGCTTCTTGACGGAAAAGGCGCCGAAGCCGCGCAGCTCGACCCGATCGCCACGCGCGAGCGCCGCAGTGATCTCGTCGAGGATGGTGCTGACGATTGTCTCGACGTCACGCTGGTAAAGTTGACCGTTGCGGCGCGCAATTCGCTGAATAAGCTCCGACTTGATCATGATTGCCTATCATCCCTCTCGCAGAAAAATTGACGCATAAGCCGGCGTCAGCGTGCGTCGAAACCCTGCCAAATCACTAAAAGACCGTCAAGACTCGCGCTTCTCTCCGCGCTCGCCGCCTGATCCAGAACGCCGGCGATCGACTCCAGCCCAGCCGCCCGGGTAAGGACCGCCGCGCCTTCGACGAGGCCGAGGCGTTCGATGCTCGTCTTCTTCTTCCATTCACGGACGGGAAGGTCTTTTGCAATCTTCTTGTTTGTCTCCAGCCACGCGATCGCCTCTCGCTCGCCTCCGAGGACGTCTACGAGCTTTAGCGGCACGCCTTGGCGCGCGGTAAAAACGCGACCGTCTGCAACCTTCGCAAGCTCGGCGGCATCGAGACGACGCCGCTGCTTCACGAGATCCTTGAACCAGGCGTAAGAGTCAGAGACAAGGCTCGCGATTGCCGTCCTGGCGGCCTCGCTCGTGGGCTCATAGCCGTTGGGCGAGGCCTTGAGGGGCGAGGATTTCACCTCTTCGACCTTCACGCCGAGCGAGTCCAGAAGCTTGTAAAAATTTGGGTACTGGAAAAGCACGCCGATCGAGCCGACGAGCGAATTGCTTTCCGCGACGATCGTATCGGCCGCAAGCGCGGCAATATAAGCGCCCGACGCCGCGAGCGTGCCAACCACGGCGACAACGGGCTTCTTCTCGTTCAGACGTCGCAGCTCGCCATAAAGCCTTTCCGCGCCAGTGGTGGTGCCGCCGGGACTGTCGATGGTGAGCAGAACGGCCTTCGCCTGTTTGGACTCGCCGATCTTTTTGATCAGGTCGATCGTGTCCTTGTCGCCGGTGATGAGGCCCTGCAAGGAGAGCTTGGCGATGTGCGGCGTAAGCTTATCCGTCGAGTCGACGCCGGAAAACTTCGAGAAAATAATGAGCGCTGCGAAGCCTGCCGCGGCGATGGCGGCTGTCCGCCACCAGCCGAGCTTGCGCCGCAGACGACGGCGGTCGAGCAAATAATCCGTGGTCGCCGTCATCCCTGGCTCCTCGCAAACGGCTTGGTCGGCTGTAGGTAAGCCCAGCGGCGCGTTTTGAAAAGGCTGCGCCGCTACAGGCTCGTGTCGCGAGCGCGCTTTCCCCTCGCATCAAATCATGCGAGCGACAAGAAATCGCGCTAAGTGCCATTCTTTATCGCAGAAGTCCGCCGACCGTTGCGGAATGCGCCCTAACCGCGTCGGGTCGAGTCACGGAGCCAAGCGGCGTACGCCGAATCGGCGTCGGTCACATCGATCCGAAGGATTTCCGGCGTCTCATAACTATGGAGGCGACGCACCAAAGCGGCGAGCGCATCGTAATCATCGCTCATCAGCTTCATGTCCAGCCGGAACTCAGCCTCCTCGCAGCATTCGCCCTTCCAGAGATAAAGGCTTAGGATCGGCGTAATTTGCACGCAGGCGGCAAGCTTTTCGTCTAGGGCGGCCCGGGCCAGAGCTTGGGCCTTCTCCTTTGAATCGACCGTCGTGACGAGGATCGAGACGCCGTTCATATCAGCCCCCGACGACCGTCGTAAGGACCTGCCCGCCCCGCGCCAGGGTGATCTTCCAGTAATAGGCGCGGCTCGCGGCGATCCTCTCGAGATCGCGGGTCGATTCGATCTTCTGATCATTCACGGCGAGGACGACGTCGCCGCGCTGCAGATTGAGCTGTTGCGCCGGCGACTCCTCGTCCACCGCCGAAATCACGACGCCTTTCGCAGCGCCCTGAAGCGGGATTTCCTCAACGACGGCCGGCGAAATATTGACCACAGTCGCGCCCGCGAAAGGCGACTGCCCCTTGATCCGGATCATGTCGCGCGGCGGCGTCTCCGGCGCAGGGGCGAGCCGCATCTGCGCGACGATCTTCTTGCCGCCGCGCAGAACGCCGAGCGTTGCTTGCCCGCCGAGCGGCTTGGTGGCGAGCCGGTAGCCGACCGCCTCGGGATCGTCGGCGTTTTGCCCATCGACGGAGACGACCACGTCGCCGCGCTTGAGCCCCGCCTCGGCGGCCGGTCCCCGCGGGTCGATATCCGCGAGCAGCGCGCCAGTGGGGCGGTTGAGGCCAAGCCCCTCGGCGATTTCGGGCGAAATCGTCTGCAACGTCGCGCCGAGCCAGGGGCGTCGGACAACCTTGCCACCCCCTTTGGCCGCCAGCAGCACGCTCTTGACCATATCAACCGGAATCGCGAAGCCGATGCCCACCGAGCCGCCGGATTTCGAGAAGATCGCCGAATTGATGCCCACGACGCGGGCGTTCATGTCGACGAGGGGCCCTCCCGAATTGCCGGGATTGATCGCGGCGTCGGTCTGGATGAAGAAGCCGTAGTCGGAAATGCCGACATGGGTGCGCGCCAGCGCGGAGACAATGCCCTGTGTCACGGTCTGGCCGACGGCGAACGGATTGCCGATGGCGAGAACCAGATCGCCGACCTCGAGCGCGTCCGAATCGCCGAGCTCCATCGTCGGGAAGTTCGAGCCCTCCATTAGCTTCAACACCGCAAGATCGGTGCCCGCGTCCCGCAGCAGGATTTTCGCGGGGATTTCCCGCTTATCGGCGAGCGCTACTTTGACGTCCGTCATGCCCTCGATGACGTGATTATTGGTCACGACCAGTCCGGTGGGGTCGACGATGACGCCGGAGCCGAGCGATTGCGCCATATTGGGCCGGCCCGGCATGCCTCCCTCGCCGAAGAAGCGACGGAAGATCGGATCGTCGAGGAAAGGGTTGGACGGCATCCGCTCGACGCGCGAGGCGAAGACGTTGACGACCGCCGGCGCCGCCCTTTTGACGACCGATGCGAAGGAAAGCGTGATCTCCGCGCGGCTTCTGGGGACGATGCTCCCTTCGAGGGCCGGCGCCTGCGCCCGCGCCGGAGTGAGCCCGGCCGTGCGTTCGAGATAGGTCGCGCCGACACCCGCCGCGCAGGCGAGGACTCCAAAAACGAGGTGGCGCAAATCCAGGCGCATCAGTCGCTCCAGGGAGAGAATCGAACGGGCCGGAATATAAGCATGAATTCCGGCGGCGGCGAGGA
>JAMBEQ010000042.1 GCA_024506175.1 Methylocystis sp. | reverse complement strand
CTCGGTCGAGCAGCGCGACAATCCGGAGCTGCGCGGAAGGCCTGTGGCCGTCGGCGGCGCAAGGGAGCGGGGCGTCGTGGCGGCCGCGAGCTACGAGGCGCGTAAATTTGGCGTACGCTCGGCCATGCCCTCCGTGACCGCGCGGCGCAAATGCCCGGAGCTGATATTCGTGAAGCCGCGCTTCGACGTCTACCGCGCGGTGTCTCAGCAAATCCGAGCGGTCTTCGCGGAATATACGCCGATCATCGAGCCGCTCGCGCTCGACGAGGCCTATCTCGACGTGACGGACAATCTCAAAGGAATGACCTCGGCGACGCAAATTGCCGAGGAGATAAGAGCAAAGATCAAAACGACGACAAGCCTTACGGCGTCAGCCGGGGTTTCTTACAATAAGTTCCTCGCCAAAATCGCTTCGGACTATCGCAAGCCTGACGGGCTCTTCATCATCACCCCGAAAATGGGCGCCGCTTTTGTCGAGACGCTAGAGGTCGGCCGCTTCCATGGCGTCGGGCCGGCGACTCGCGAGAGGATGCATCGTCTCGGCATCGAGACGGGCCTCGACCTGAAGGCGCAAACTCTTGAGTTTTTGCAAAGGCATTTCGGAAAAGCCGGCGCTTATTACTATTGGATATCGCGAGGCGTCGACGGCCGGCCTGTCCGCGCCAACCGTATTCGCAAGTCGATCGGCGCCGAGAATACATTCGCCGAAGATATCTTCAGCTATGAAGCTGCCCGCGCCGCGCTTGCGCCGATTGTCGAGAAGGTCTGGCGCGCGATCGAGAACGGCCCCGTTCGGGGGCGCACGCTGACCCTCAAAGTGAAATACTCGGATTTCCGGCAAATCACGCGGGCGCGCACCAGTCCGACAGCCATTGCGTCCGTGCGAGAGGTCGAAGAACTCGCCTTCTCCCTGCTGGCGACGGTCTTTCCCACGGAAAAAGGGATCAGGCTGCTCGGCGTGAGCCTGTCCTCGCTCACAGAAGAGGCGGCGGAGGCCGACGGGCAGTTGAGGCTGGAGATTTGAAGGCGGCGCCGTGAGTGGGCGCGGCAAGGCCTTCGACGTAGCCATGACAACGCCCCTCGTGCTTCGAGACGCCTGCTGTCGATCTCGGGCTTGCCCGAGATCCTTCTCAGGCGCGCAAGTCGGGCAAGCCCGACTTGCGCAGGCTCCTCAGCATGAGGGGCGTTCCGCATCTGTGTCAAGCACTTAGCCCTCATCCTGAGGAGCGAGCGAAGCTCGCGTCTCGAAGGAGGAGGCAGCTCGGAGGTTGATGGCCGGCGGCGGCGCCTTACTCCTCGAGCGCATAGTGAGAGATGGTCTTGCGATTGGCGATCAGCTCGTCGATCGTCGGCTCGCCCTTCAACGCGCGGGAGATCGCGAGCTTCGTCGCCTCGTAATTGGTGCGGTAGAGATCTCTCTTGTCGAGGTTTTCGTCCTTGGCGCAGCGCGGATCGAGCCAGACCATGATGATCATGCAAAGCTCGTTGGCCTGATCTTTCGGAATGACGCCTTCCGCCACGCAATCGACGATGGCGTCGGCCGTCGCAGCCTGCACCACGCCGCCCAGCAGCTCGACATAGTCCTCCGACTTCACCGTCATCTTGGTCGTCATCATCGTCGCCGGGCGAACCTGCTGATTGAGGTCGCGGATGACGAACATGCGCGGATGACCGGCGACCTGGCCCGTCATGGACGCGAACGCGTGGCCCACCGGGCCCCTGATGCTGCCGATCAGCACTTCCGGCATGGCGTCGGTGAACTGCCCGTCAGCCGCAAGAACGGTCGCTTCGCCTGTCGCAAGCCAAATATCGCTCATGGTTTTTCCTCTCGGTTTGGATTGCGCGCGAATAGCATTGCGCGCCGTCGCAGGAAAGCGCTCAGGCCTGCGGCGCGGCGCGCGCGACCTCCGCCGCCTTGCGCCCGACGAGCGCGGCGAGCGGAACATTTTCCTTCTCGAGCCTCTCGACCAGGCCCCTTTTGATGCGCGCCACGAGCCCCGGCCCTTCGTAAACCAGAGCGGAATAGAGCTGAACCAAGGTCGCGCCCGCTTCGATTTTCTTCCAAGCGGCATCGGCGCCGTCTATTCCGCCAACGCCGATCAGCGGAAATTGTCCTTCGACGCGCAGATAGGTTTCTGCGAGCATCCGTGTCGAAAGATCGAACAATGGCGCCCCTGAAAGGCCGCCGCTTTCGGTCGCGAGCGGCGAGCGTAGCGCGGCGGGCCGGGAGATCGTCGTGTTGGAGACGATCATGCCGTCGATGCGGCGCGCGCGCGCGACGCCAACGATTCCATCGAGCTGCTCAAGAGAAAGGTCGGGCGCGATTTTCAGCAGCACCGGCCGCCGCACATGCGCGGCGTCGCGCGCCTCTGTCACGCGCGCGAGCAGTTCGGAGAGGGCTTCGGGCTCCTGCAGATCGCGCAAGCCAGGCGTATTAGGCGAGCTGACGTTGATCGTGAGATAGCTTGCCACATCTGCGAAGGCTTTAACGCCTGCGACGTAATCAGCGACTCGGTCGGCCGCGTCTTTATTGGTGCCGACATTGACGCCGACAATCGCATTATTGGCGTCCCTTAGAGAGAGCCGCGCCAATGCGGTGGCATGGCCCTCATTGTTGAAGCCATAGCGATTGATGACGCCTCGATCCTCCGTCAGCCTGAAGGCGCGCGGGCGCGCATTGCCAGGCTGCGCCCGCGGCGTCAGCGTGCCGACCTCGACGAAGCCGAAGCCGAAGCCTAGCATCGCGTCTGGGACCTCGGCGTTCTTGTCGAAGCCCGCTGCAAGGCCGACGGGGCTGGGGAAGTCGAGGCCGAAGGCTGAAATTGCAAGGCGCGATTCGTCTTTCGGCGGCGTGCGCGCAGGCAAGAGCTTCAACGCCGCGATGGTGGCGCGATGCGCGTCCTCGGCGTCGAGCAGGCGCAGAAAGGGCAGGGCGAGGCCGAAGGCGTCGATCATAGCAGTCCCGCGAAATCATGCCGGCCATCAAGCCCAAGTGGCAGCGGCGCGACGCGGATTACGGCGTCCATATACAGCGGCGCATAAAGATGCGGGAACAGGGCGCCGCCGCGCGAGGCCTCCCATTTCAGCGCCTCGCCGGGCATTCCTGGGTCAATTGCGATGAGGAGCAGGTCGGTTTTCCCGGGGAAATGTTTCGCCGCCGTCTCTTCTACCTGGTCGGGGTCGGAGAAATGGATGTAGCCGTCTGCGAGGTCTATCGCCGAGCCTCGGAAGACGCCTTCCGCCTCGGCCGCGCGCCACTCGGCGACGGAGATGATTTTGTAGATCGGCTTCATGCGCTCAACGGGGCAATCGCTTACTCCGCAGCCTGCGGATGCTTCTCCACCTTGCGCGGAAGCCTTGCGAGCATTCCGATCAGCGCGCGGTCGGAGAGCGCCACGAGGCGCTCGCCCCGGTTGAGCCATGCTACGGCGTCCTCGATCGTCTCGGCGTCGGCGATCTTGGCTTCGGCGACGGCGCGGTCGGCGGTAATGACCCCGCGCTGGCGCGGCTTGCGGGCCGGGAGCCAAGCTTCGTGCAGCGCCCTGAGCTCGGGATCGGCGTGGATGGCTTCGATCCCGTTGATTTCGTCCTCTTCGGCCCGCGCGAGCGACTTGGAAAGCGCTTTGCCGCGCTTGGCGATGGGTGGGGTCGTGGTCTCCTCGGGAGTCACCAGCACGCCCGCGCGCCGGAAGACGAGACCGAGCCAGCGCTGGCTCGTGAGCCAGGAGATCGGAATGGCGAGGATGAGGCCGGCGATTGTTGGCGACATCCAGGCGACGAGCGAGGGCGAAATGAGGAGGCCCGCGACGAGTGAAAGCGCGCCCATCGCCATATGCGAGCGGTGGCGGCGCACGATGTCGATTAAAGGCACGGAGCCGTCGTCGCGCCGCTGCGGGTCCCACCCCGTGTCGAAGCCGAAAACGATGTGAACGACGTGGCCCGTCTGGATCAGCATCATGATCGGCGCGAGCAGGGCCGACAGAATCACCTCGAACAAGGTCGAGATGAGCAGCATGATCACGCCGCCCGAGCCCTTCCGCGTCTCCGGCTCATAGGCGGCGACGAGGAGGCCGAAGAATTTGGGCGCGAGCAGAATGCCCATGGTGAGCGCGAAAAGCTCGAGCGAACGCTCGGCGTCGAAGCGCGGGAAGGTTGGAAAGAGCGCGAATTCGCTCGTGAAATACTCTGGCTTGAAGTAGCTTGCCTGGAACACGATCACGATGCCGACCAAAAGCTGTAGCAGCCACAGCGGCGAAGTCAGATAGCCGAAAATGCCGGTGAGGAAGTGCTGGCGCGAGGCCCAGCTCTGCCCCCGCCCGAAGAGGACGCGCGAATGCTGGAGGTTGCCTTGGCACCAGCGCCGGTCGCGGATCGACAGGTCGATGAGCGAGGGCGGGCTTTCCTCGTACGAGCCGCCGAGCGTCGGCATCATATAGACAGCGTAGCCGGCGCGACGGATCAGCGCCGCCTCCACGAAATCGTGGCTCAGGATATGCCCGCCCCACGGCGGGCGGCCGCGAAGATCCGGCAGGCCGCAATGACGCGCAAAGGCTTCCGTGCGGATGATGGCGTTATGGCCCCAGTAATTGCCGTCGCGGCCCATCCAGCATGAAAGGCCCATGGCGATGACGGGGCCGTAGATTCTCGCCGCGAACTGCTGGACGCGCGCGAAAAGCGTGTTGCGGTTGATGATGAGCGGCAGCGTCTGGATGATTCCCGAATCGGGGTCAGCCTCCATGGCGGCGGCGAGCTTTACGATGGTCGGGCCGGTCATCAGGCTGTCCGCGTCGAGCACGACCATATGGGCGTAGGAACCGCCCCAACGCGAGACGAAATCCTCGATATTGCCAGCCTTGCGGCCGACGTTCTTCTCGCGGCGGCGATAATAGATGCGCGCGTTGGGCCCGAGACGGCGGCGGATGGCGATGAAGGCCCGCTCCTCGGCGATCCAGATGT
This sequence comes from Methylocystis sp., assembly GCA_024506175.1. Taxonomy (GTDB): domain Bacteria; phylum Pseudomonadota; class Alphaproteobacteria; order Rhizobiales; family Beijerinckiaceae; genus Methylocystis. Next base: position 11,904 of record JAMBEQ010000042.1, on the reverse strand, counting down.
CCGGATTGGTCGTGTCCGAGAGGAAAAACCAGTCGAAGCGCTCGCCGAGCCCCGTGGCCTGAAGATCTTCGTAGATCGCCTGCAGCGCCGCAAAGACCCGGCTCGGAGTCTCATTGTAAATCGGCATGACGACGGCGGTCTTCTCGCGCAACGTCTCCGGCAGCCCGGGCGAGCGACGCTTGGAGAGGAGCGCGACAAAGCCGACGCACGAGCTCGCAAAGCTCAGCGCGATCCAGGAAAAGTTGAGGATGAAGAGGGCGAGCAGCGCCCATTTCAAGGTTGTGACGCCGCCGACGTCGATGACCTTGTACATCTGCCAGCCGCCATAGACGGTGAGCCCGAGGCCGCCGCCGAAGGTCACGAGGCGGGCGAGCCAGGGCGTTCGCCACAGCGACGGAGCCAACAGCTTGCGACGTTGGCGCCCGTCGAATTTGAAAAGATTTTGCGCCGGCATGGAGAGCCGGTTTTCTACTGGCGTCGGAGCGGGGGCCAGGTCTTTCTCCGCGGTCGCCGTCGAGGCGGCGCCAATGGGCGTGATTGTCAAAGCGTCCATCTGTAGAGCCAAGTTTCGCTGATCGGCTCCTCGTCCGAGCGCAGGACAAGGCGCACTTCACAATAGTTCTCGCCGGCGGGATCGACGTCAAACACGACGCGGCAGGTTTTTGCCCCGGCATCGAGAAACGTGCGCACATTCGTCGCCGATCCCGGAGAAGTCGTCAAAGCGGCGGCGAGATGCGCTGTTTTTTGCGCGTCGGAGAAAACATCGCCGGAAAAGACGACAACAAAACGGCGCAGCTTGGCGTTCGGAGCCCGACCGGATCGGGCCTGCGTAGCCGCTGCCAGCGGCGGGCGGGTCGGAGGCTCCCAACACCAGAATTGGCGATAGGCGAAATTGGCTTGCGCGCCGCCCAGGAGCGGCGCCTTCGGGCGCCAATAGGCGACGATGTTCTCGTTATTTTCGGATTCCGAAGGGATCTCGACGAGTTGCATGGTGCCTTCGCCCCACTCGCCGAGCGGCTCGATCCATAGCGAGGGACGACGTTCCCAATGCTGGTCGTCGTCCTGGTAATCGGCGATGTCCCGGTCACGCACCAAGGCGCCGAAGCCCTTGGGATTGACGTCAACAAACGACGAGAACTGCAGCTCTTCCCGGTTGGAAACCGGCCGCCAAAGCCATTCGCCCGAGCCGGTCAGCATTTGCAAGCCGTTGACGGCTGTCACCATCGGACGAAGATCGTCGTTGCGGCGGCGATGGGTGAGCGGCGTGTAGAGCGAGGCGGCGGCGAATCCGGCAATTCCGTAATGGTCGACACTGGTGCGGGGGAAGAGGGTCAACTCTGTGTCGATGATCGTCGCCTCGCCCGGGCGCAAGGTGAAATGATAGACTCCCGCGACGCTCGGCGAATCGAGCAGCGCATGAATCACCAGAGCATTGGCTCCGAGCAGCGGCTTCTCGATCCAGAAGCTGCGGAAGGCGGGAAACTCTTCGCCTCTGGGGTCCGCCGTGCGAATCGAAAGGCCTCGCGCGGTCACGCCGAGATTTTGCCCCGCCGCCACTGCACGGTAGAAGCTCGCGCCTTGGAAGATGGCGAGTTCGGCCTCCTGGCCTCCGGGCGGCGCATGTAGCACGCGAAAACCGGAATAGCCGATGTCGGAAAGCTTTTCCGGGACTTTAAGGCTTCCATAATCGAAGCGGCTCTGGTCGTAGCCCACCTTCGCCGCCGACCCGTCCTCGACGACGAAGAGATCGACGGCCATTGTGAAAATATTGCCGCGGTGCAACGGCTCGATGGTGAAGCCCTTGTTTTCGCCGGCCCATAGCGCCGAACTCGGCCGGGTTTTGATGCCGACGAACTGCTCGTAGGTGAGGCTTGCGAAGGGTTCCCGTAGGTCAGTGGGCGGCGGCGAGTAGGGTTTGGAGGCCAGCGCGCGCGCGAGTTCGACCATCATGTCGCGAGAGAATGAGACGGCGGCTTTGGGCTGTGGGGCTTGAGGTTGCGGCGTCTCGGAGCGCGCGACCGAAGGTGCGAGCCCCGACGCGAGGGCGCCGAAGGCCGCTTTGAGTACATCTCTACGTTCGAGCATCGAGCAACCAGAGCGGGGTCGGGAGAGTCGGTCAGGAGTGGCGCGTGGCTTCTCTATAGAAGAAATTCTGGCAACAGAAAGAAATTTTGCGGCGGCGCAACCTCTTCTTTTGGTCTGCGCGCTCCTCTTGCCCTCCGCGCCGAGAATCTGCGACAAACGGGCCGAAAGCGGCGCCGCTTCGGCGCGTACATACAAGCCAAAGGCGCCTTATGTCGAGCTCTCGCAAAGCCCTCGCGGTCGTCCTCGCCGCCGGCGAGGGCACGCGCATGAAATCCGATACGCCGAAGGTCCTCCATCAGGTCGCTGGGCAGTCTATGCTGGCCCATGTGCTGGCCGCCGTCGCGGCGGCGGGCGTCGAAAATGTCGCCGTCGTGGTGGGGCCGGGCCGGGAGGACGTTGCCGCCGAAGCGCTGCGGCGCGCGCCCCACGCTCAAACCTTCGTGCAGGCGGAGCGTCTCGGGACCGCCCATGCCGTGCTCGCCGCGCGGGAGGCGCTTATCGCCGGATGCGACGACCTTCTCGTGCTTTTTGCCGACACGCCGCTGGTGACCAGCCGCGCCGTCCGCGGCTTGCGGGAGGCGCTTGCGGCCGGAGCCGGCGTCGCGGCGCTTGGTTTTTTGGCCGCGGACCCCTTCGGCTACGGCCGCCTGTTGCAAGATGAAGGCGGCCGGCTGCTCGCCATCCGGGAGGAGAAGGACGCGAGCGAGGCCGAGCGGTCCATACGGCTTTGCAACGCGGGGCTGATGGCGATGGACGGCGCGGCCGCCCTAGGCTGGCTTGGCCGCATCGGCGCCGCCAACGCCAAGGGCGAGTACTATCTGACGGACATCGTCGAGATTGCGCGGCGCGAGGGGCGCGAGGCGGGCGTGGTTTTGGCGGACGAAACTGAAGTGCTGGGCGTCAACGACCGGATCCAGCTTGCTCAGGCGGAAGCCGTCGCCCAGAGCCGTCTGCGCCGCGCGGCCATGGCGGCGGGCGTCACCATGATCGCGCCTGAGACAGTTTTCCTGAGTTCCGACACCGTCCTGGGCCGCGACGTGACGATCGAGCCCCATGTCGTCATCGGCCCCGGCGTCTCGATTGCGGACAAGGCCGTGATCCACGCCTTCTCCCACCTCGAAGGCGCAACCGTAGGGCAGGGCGCGACCATCGGGCCGTTTGCGCGCCTGCGGCCAGGCGCAGCCCTCGCCGAGAGGGCGAAGGTCGGCAATTTTGTCGAGATCAAGAACGCCAACGTCGCCAAGGGGGCCAAAGTCAATCACCTGACCTATATCGGCGACGCCGACATCGGCGCGAACGCCAATATTGGCGCAGGCACGATCACCTGCAATTACGACGGCTTCTTTAAATACCGCACGGAGATCGGCGAGAACGCCTTCATCGGCTCCAACTCCGCGCTGGTGGCGCCGGTCAAGATCGGGGCGGGGGCCTATGTCGGCTCCGGCTCGGTCGTCACCAAAAACGTGGGCGCCGACGCGCTCGCGGTCGCCCGTGGCCGGCAAGTCGAGAAGGCGGGCTGGGGGGCGGCATTTCGGGCGGCGCAAGCGGAAAGGAAGAAGGGCGGCAAGTAATTGACCGGGGCTGACTGCGGCTGAATCCGGCGGACGACGCGGCTCTGGCCGCACCTCTCCCTCCAACGGTTTCGCCGCCACGCCCATAGGCAAGCTATATGACAATGGGCGTGACGTAACCCTGATAAGCGTTGGGTTGTCTCGGCGATCCGGTCGCGGCGGCGCTTTTGCTACAGTCTTTTTTGCGGAGGCAGTTCATGTGCGGAATCGTCGGAATCCTAGGACAAGGTCCCGTTGCGGGACAGCTCGTCGAGGCGCTGAAGCGGCTCGAATACCGCGGCTATGATTCAGCGGGAATCGCGACCCTCGAAGAGGGCTGCCTGACCCGCGTTCGCGCGTCCGGCAAGCTAAAAAATCTCGAGGAGAAACTCGCTGCGGCGCCAATGCGCGGGCACGTCGGCATCGGGCATACGCGCTGGGCGACGCATGGCAAGCCGAACGAGACCAACGCCCATCCGCACGCCAATAACCGCGTCGCGGTGGTCCACAACGGCATCATCGAGAATTTTCGCGAGCTGCGCGAGGAGCTGATCGCCAAGGGTCACGCTTTTGCCTCGCAGACCGATTCGGAAGTCGTCGCCCATCTCGTCGCCGACGAAATGCAGGGCGGCGCCGCGCCGGACGCCGCGGTCGCCGCCGCTCTCAAACGCCTCAAGGGGGCTTTCGCGCTCGCCTTTCTCTTCGACCGTCAGCCAGATTTGTTGATCGGCGCGCGGCGCGGCTCGCCCCTTGCCGTCGGCTGGAGCGCGGAGGGCGCTTATCTCGGCTCGGACGCGCTGGCGCTCGCGCCTTTTGCGACGACGATCGCCTATCTCGAGGAAGGCGACTGGGTCGTGCTGCGCCGCGACGGCGTGCAGTTCTTCGACGCCGCAGGCGCGCCCGTCGAGCGGCGCCGTCTGCCCTTGCAGCAGGGCTCGCTCCTTGTCGACAAGGGCAATTATCGTCATTACATGGCCAAGGAAATCCACGAGCAGCCTGAGGTCGTCGGCCGCACGCTCGCGCACTATCTCGATCTCGCCGAGGGCGTCGTGCGCCTGCCGTTCGACGTGAATTTCGACCCCAAGAGCCTGTCCCGCGTGACGATTTCCGCCTGCGGCACGGCCTTTTACGCCGGGCTCGTCGCGCGCTACTGGCTCGAGCGCTTTGCGCGGCTTTCGGTCGAGATCGACATCGCCTCGGAGTTTCGCTACCGCGATCCGCCTTTGCCCGAGAATGGGCTGATGATCGTCGTCTCGCAATCCGGCGAGACCGCGGATACGCTCGCGGCGCTGCGCTACGCAAAGTCGCAGGGCCAGCACATTCTCTCCATAGTCAATGTCGAGACCTCGACCATCGCCCGCGAGAGCGACACGGTGGCGAAGACTCTTGCGGGGCCGGAGATCGGCGTCGCCTCGACCAAGGCTTTCACTTGCCAGCTCGCGGTCTTCGCTTGTCTCGCGCTGGCGTTGGGCCGCGCGCGCGGCGTGCTGACCAAAGAGCGGGAGCGCGAGCTTGTCTCCGAGCTCATCGCCGCGCCCGGCCAGATGGCGGCGGCGCTCGCGCGTGAAGCGGCGATCGAGCCTGTCGCGCGCGACGTCGCCCGCGCGACGAGCGCATTGTATCTCGGCCGCGGCCCTGCCTTTCCGCTGGCAATGGAAGGCGCGCTCAAGCTCAAGGAGTTGTCCTACATCCACGCGGAAGGCTATGCGGCGGGGGAATTGAAGCACGGGCCGATCGCGTTGATCGATTACGCGATGCCGGTGATCGTCCTGGCCCCGCCGGACGCGAGCCTCGAAAAGACGGTGTCGAACCTGCAGGAAGTGGCGGCGCGCGGCGGCCATCTGATCCTGATCGGTTCGCCCCGCGCAGAACAGGAGGCGTCGGCTGATCTCGCGGGCTTCATCGAAATGCCCGAGACGGTCGCTGGTCCCTTCACCGCGATAGTTTACGCCGTTCCGGCCCAGCTCCTCGCCTATCACGTCGCGACGTTCATGGGGAAGGACGTGGATCAGCCGAGAAACCTGGCTAAGAGCGTCACGGTCGAGTAAGGGCGCGATTGGCTGGTTTTCGCTTGAACAGCCCGCAACGGCTTTCCCGCGCCGGCTGAAAGCCAGGGAACCGATTAGGCCAAGTCGGCGTTTTCACCCGTATGAGAGTTGCGCCGACCGTCGCTTTCGCCTTCGTAACCTTTGTTCTCGCGCGACCGGCGACGGCCGGGCCCGCGGGAATAAGCGATTCATCTTCGGTTGCGTATTTGCAAGACAACGCGATCGAATTGGCTTGGCGCCATCGCGTCGAGCGAGCGCGGGCGCGTTACGAAGCGTTCGCCGCGCAGGCGGCGCGGAAATATCTCTCCTCATTGGCGCCTTCGAGGGAAGGGGACGCCAAAAGAGCTGGGCTCGTCCCGATATTGCTCGACCCGACCTTGCGGGTAGGGGATATTTACGCATCCGATCAGGGGTTTTTAATTTTCCGAGGCCGGTTGGGCTTCGTCCATCTGCAGTCGGATTTCACGCCGATGCCCGACGCGCGGGCGAAAAACCTCTTTCTGGCCATCGGTGGGTCCCCTTGACGATAGCCGCCGCCGCGCAATGCGCCTCGATGATCGCGCTTTCGACCGCCGGCGTGCCCCGCCCCGGGCGTCCAGCAATCATAGGCGCCGGGAGAGAACTCGCCTTCGAAGCGGCAGTTGGCGACCAGCCCGCGCGGAGCGGCGGTTAACCCCGCCATTGACAGCGCCCGGCCCGAACTGGTCTATGCGAAGTCCGATGCGCCGCTCGGGCGCAGCTTCGCAAAGGACAGAGAGACTGTTGCTCGCCTCGATCCCGCCCGCCTATATCGCCCCTTTCGAACGGGCCTGGCGAAATCGGGAACTCATCCGCGCCGTGGTGCGCCGCGAGTTTATGTCCCGCTTTCGTGGCTCTTTCCTGGGTCCTGCCTGGGCGGTGCTTGCGCCGCTCCTGATGCTGCTGACCTATACGACGCTTTTTTCGATGACCGTGCCGCAGCTTTCCGCGGGCATGAGCGTGATGGACTACGCCGGCGGCATCTTCATCGGGCTCATTGTTTTCAATCTGTTCAGCGAGCTCGCCTATCGCGCGCCGATCCTGCTCCATGAGCATGTGAACTTCGTCAAGCGCTCGATTTTTCCGAGCGAAACCATCGCCTGGACGGCGACCATCCGCGCCTTCACCTACGCCGGCGTCGCCTTCGGCGTTTATATTGCCTTTCGCTTGCTCACCGCGGGGACGCTTCCGCTGACCATCATATTGACGCCACTGTTGGTCGTTCCCTTCTTCCTCTTCATCCTCGGCGTCGTCTGGTTCCTGATGGCGCTCGGCGCCTTCACGCGCGACGTCGCGCACATCATGGCCTCGATCGTGCCGGTCATGATGTTCGCGACGCCGATCTTCTATCGGCTCGAGCAGATCGCCCAGATGTCCGTTTCGACGGCGTGGCTGTTGCGGCTGAACATTGTCGGAGACTATATCGAGATGATGCGCGCGGTTGCGCTCGACGGCGACGTTCCGAACGTCTTCGGCTATCTGATCATCGTGATCGTCTCTTACGCCGTGTTCCTGGCAGGCTACCAGTTCTTCATGCGCTACAAATCGGTCATCGTCGATGTCATCTGAGCCAATCATCCGCTGTAGCGGCATCGGAAAAGCCTTCCAGCTCTACGCGCATCAGAACGACCAGCTCAAACAGATCCTCTTTGGCCTGTGGAAGAAGTTCTACAAGGAGAAGTGGGTCCTCCACGACATTACCTTCACGGTCGGCAGGGGCGAGCGTGTGGGCATCGTCGGCCGCAACGGCGCAGGCAAGACGACCCTGCTGCAAATTCTCTGCGGCATCACCATGCCGACCAAGGGCGTTTTCGAGGTCAATGGCCGCATCGCGCCGATCCTCGCTTTGGGCTCGGGCTTCGACGGTCTCCTTACCGGCCGTGAGAACGCCCGCATTGGCGCGGCGATCCTGGGCCTCTCGCGCAAAGAGGTCGACGCCCGCATAGAGGACATCGCCGCCTTCGCGGACATCGGCCCCTTTTTCGAGCAGCCGATGCGTACCTACTCCATGGGCATGATCGCGCGGGTCGCTTTCGCCATTTGCGCCTTTGCTGACGCCAATGTTTTGATCGTCGATGAAGCTTTGTCGGTCGGAGACGAGATTTTCCAACGCAAGTGCGAGAAATACATCTCGAATTTCAGCCGCAAGGGCACGATCCTGATGGTCTCGCACGACCTCGTTTTTCTGGAGAAGCTCTGCGATCGCGTGCTGTGGTTGGAAAACGGAGTCGTGCGGGAGATCGGCGAGCCGGCCCGCATCATCGCCGACTATCGCGCCGCGATGGTCGCGGAGGAAAGTCAGGCGGCGGGCGCGGCATAGCCGGACGCGACGGGGATCGCGGCGTCAAAGCGCTTCGGGCGCGGGCTGTAATTCAACCTGGCGATTAGCCACAGGGAAACGCCGATTTCGGCCGCCACGGCGGCAGTCAAAAGGACGGCGAACCAGGGGCTGATGCGCAAGAGCGATTCGAGCGCCACCAGATACCCGATATGCGTCGCCGGAATCGCGATGATGGTGAGGCTGCCGGCCGCGCCCCGCCGGCCCGTGATATTGCCGAAAGTCAAAGTCAGCGCCATGGCGAGCAGCGTGTGAGCCAGGGCGAGGGCCGGAACGCCGAGACGTTTGGCCGCTTCGGCCATCCATTCGCCAAGCTGGCGGCGATCCAATTTGGCAAGCTTCAGATTAGCAAGGAACGGGCCCGCCGATAATTCGTAGACGCCCTTCCAGCCGCGATCGGGCAGGGCGCCGCTACCCTGCATGGGGAGCGCCATGGCGTATTCGTCGAAGTTCGCGATGCGGACCTCGTTGCTCGCAAGCGAGCGCGTCTGGATGCTGCCCTTGGAAAGAGCGACGATGACGCCGGATTCGTTGCGCCGAAACTCGGCGCGCGCCGCCGTGATGGTTTCTTCCTGCTTCTTCTCGAGCGAAACCTGCCGCATGAAAAGATTGGCGGCGATGTCCGGCGTGATCCAGCGTTCGATGTAGAGCGTCTTCACGCCCTTGGAGAAGGTGTAGAAATGCGCCGCATCGAGCATGCGGTGATTGAGCGAATTGCTCACGACATTCAGCACGTCCTGCATGTTGCTCGAATAGTGCGGGGCGATGAAATTGGCGAGAAGATAGCCGAGGACGACAATGCCTGCCGCGAGCGAGAGCGCCGGTCGGCAAATTGCCCACGCCGAGAGCCGCAGCGCATAGAGCACGGCGATCATGCCTTCGCTCGCCATGCGGGAAAACTCCAGGGCCGTGGCGACCCCGATTGCCATCGGCAGGGTCACGAAGGCGACGGTCGGAGTCACGCCGACAAGCGCCGGAATGACAAGCCCGCCGCGCACGGCGGCCGGCGGCAGCTGATAGAGAAGGTAGGAGAGGACGACAGGAACGGACAGCGCAAGCTGCACCACAAGGACATTGAAGCCCACGCGCTTGAAAAGATAGAAAAAAAGAAGCCGGGGCACAGCTTATCGCGCCTTTGCCGCCAGCCCTGTCATCGCCAGAGCGGTCCAGAGCCACATCAAGGCCCCTGGATTGCTTCGCTTCGCTCGCAATGACGGGTAAAGGATCAAGGCGTTTTGTCCTGCGGCTCTATTTTTTGAACCGCGCCCAGGCGGCTTTGGAATATTCCGTCCAGGCCGGGTCAAAGACGGCGCGCGAGGGCAGCGCAGTGGCGCCCGCCCAGTGCGCGAAGTAGATTTCCTTGCCTTCGTAATCCACCGGCTTTCCGTCAACGAAGGTTACCCCCGGCGCCTTGTAGAAACTCTCATGGGACGCCTTTTCCACCACGTTGGGCAGCAGCTCGATCTTGATCCCGCGGCGATGGGTGACGAAGTTCACGAGTGGCTGCGCGAAGAGCTGGCCGCGCTTGCGGACGTCATGAAAAATCTCGGCGTCGGCCTTCATCGTCTCGATGAAATCAGAAAGCTTGAGATATTTGTTGGAGGTAACCCAGAAACCGTCATTGAAGAGCAGCACATCGTTCAGAAACGAGTAAGCGCTGCGCCTGTCGTTATAGACATATTCGAAGCTCGGGGAGGCGACGATGAACTCCCTTTTGCCCGCTTCGAGCTTGCCGAAGATCGGCGTGAAGTCGCGGAAGAGAATGACGTCGACATCGACGTAGGCGACCTCGTCCAGCGGCAGGGCGAGGGCTTGAAGCTTGCGCAGGCGACGGCGGTTATTGTTGAAAAACCCCGGATAGAGCTCGTGGGAAAGCCTGTCGATCTCGACCGGCTCCTCCGCCACATAGGTCGCGCCGTAAATGTCGGCGGCGCGGCGCGTCATCTCGACATTGTCGTCGTAGGGGATGAGATAGATCGGCAGCGACGAATTGGTGTCCCGGTAGCTCTCGAGGAAGGGCAACAGCCAATCGATGATCTTGTCGTTGCCCACGATGGCGATGCCGTAGCGCTTGGAGGCGTCGGCGGCGCCAGCCTGCGAGTCGGGCGCGCGTAGGGGTGGATTCGGTAGACGAAGGCTCATATAGGGGGTGTACTTGTAAAATTCGGTCAAAAGCAAGGGGGCGGTCGATTGGGCGAGATTTCCGAGGCGCCGCGCGCGCGCGCCGAAGCGTCTCCACTGCCCAAGCCGCTTGCGGGGAAGACCGTCGCGGTGGTCCACGCCGCCTGGCACAGCTGCGGCAGTTATCAAGTCAACGTCAGCCAGATCGCCGCTTATAAGGCCTTGGGCGCGCGCGTTCTTTCGGTCGCGATGATGGATAGTCTCTCCGCGCCGCCGCATGGCGGTCGCTGGCCGGCCTATCTCGCGGCCACTCACGGCGTGGGGGCGGATCGCCGATACTTCTGCAGCGCAACCAACGCCGCTCTGGCCTCGCGCCTTCTCCTGGATGGTTGGTGGCGCCTCATCCATGGCGATCAGGCATCTTGGCTGATCGAGATCGCCAAGCGCGTTCCCATCCCTGATGATCTCGAGAGGATCGATCTGATCCATACGAACCATTATTTCACGCTGCCCTTCGTCGAGCGGTTGAAGAATGGCCGTCGTGTTCCGGTAATCCTCGAGACACAGGACATTCAGGCGCGGCAATATGTGCTGCGTAACCAAGGCGGCTTCTTCATCCCGCCCTACGTGGGCTACGAAGAGATGCTGGCTGTGGAGCTCGACTGGATGCGACGCGCCGATCTCTGCGCGCATCTCAACGAGGAGGAAGACCGCGATTTCCGTGCGCTTTTGCCGCAGGCCCGCCATGCGCTGATCTATCCCGCGGTGCAGGAGGTCCCGCGCGCGGGTGGGCGTGAAATTATCATCGTCGCGAGCGACAATTACGCCAATTACATGAGCCTGCGCTGGCTGCTGCAGGAAGTGGCTCCCCGCGCGGGCGGGGCAGGCGTTCGCATCTACGGCAATATCGACGCGGGCGTGAAGCGGCGCGACCCGGCCCTTTACGAGGCGCATCGGTCGCTGTTCAAAGGACGGGTCGAGGACATAGGCGCGGTTTACGCGGACGCTGGCTGCGTGCTTTTGCCCACCATCGAAGGCCACGGGCTCTCCATCAAGGCGGTGGAGGCGCTCTCCTGCGGCGCGCCGCTGGTTGCGACGCCGCTCGCCTTCCGGGGCATGGGAGTCGATCCCTCGACCCTCTCGAATGTCTCCCTCGCCGAGGACGCCGAGCAATTCGCCCATTTCTGGCGGGCTGCGCAGGCGCGCGCGGACAGCGGCGAGACGCCGCCGGCGTCGAGCGATACGCGTCGCTTCTATGAGGCGGTCTTCAGCCCCGAGGCCTATGCGCGGGCGCTTGCCGCTGTATTGGAAACGCTTTCAGCATGAGTGGGGCCGATCTCGCCGGCCGCCTCGTGGCGCTCGTCCATCCGGCCTGGCATTCCTGCGGGACTTATCGGGTCGTGCTCGGGCAGATCGAGGCCTATCGGGCGATGGGCGCGGAAGTCATGCCCGTGGCAATCAGCTCCGATCCGGGTTTCATTCCCGGCAGAGCTTGGATCTGGAAGAATTTCAGGGCGGGCACTCCTGAGCTCGACGCCGGCCCCCGTTCGTATGGCGGCGCGCCATTCCACGCCATGCTCGGCCCGCGCTTCCTCACGCAAACGCTCTGGCCCTATATTCACGGCGACCAGGCGGCGATGCGGCTCGGCATGGCCGAGCGAGCCACGCTCTCCGCGCAGGTGGAAGGGCGCGACTATGATCTCGTTCATTGCAACCATTTTTTCCTGATGCCGGTCGCCCGGCG
>JAMBEQ010000041.1 GCA_024506175.1 Methylocystis sp. | reverse complement strand
TCCTTGGGGTCGAACCAATCGTCTGGATTGAACGATCCCTCGGCGCCATCGCCGCGCGGCACGACAGCCGCGATTTGACAGGCGAGATCATCGACCTCGAAAGTGTCGATGCGGCGAAAGCCGTGCTCGCCGGCGACGAGACGCCACCAATTCGTTTCGACGCCGCAGCCCAGAGGGGACACGACGCCAAGCCCGGTGACGACCACCCTGCGCATAGCTTACTCTCGGATTTCTTTTAAAACGAACATCATAGCCGCCCGTCGAGGCGTCGTCGGGCGGCCTGGCGTGGAACAAGCGCGCGACCCTTTGCCGGCGCGCCCTTCATCTGCGCGATTCGCGATTAGGCGGCTTTGGCCTTCTCCAGGAACTTAACCGCGTCGCCGACCGTGAGAATGGTCTCGGCGGCGTCATCGGGGATTTCCACTCCGAACTCTTCCTCGAAAGCCATGACCAGCTCGACGGTGTCGAGCGAGTCGGCGCCCAGATCGTCGATGAAATTCGCCTTGTCGACGACCTTTTCGGGCTCGACGCCGAGGTGTTCGACAACGATCTTCTTCACGCGCTCGGCGACATCGCTCATCTGATTCAGTCCCTGTTGCTGTGGTGCGGTCGCACCGTTTCGGCGATGCGGGGGGTTGCCCGCTCGCCGTGTCCTCCAAAAGATTTTCCTTGCGCCGGCCGCATTCCGGGGCGGCGCGGCAAAGCTGCGCTCAGGCCCTGTGTCTGTCGGAATTACGGCGGCGCCGCCCCTCTCGCGGCGACCGGTCTGTTAACACACTTCAGATTGGTTGGCGAGAGGGCCGCCGTCCCGATTCCGCTCCGAAAAATCCGCATGGGCTCGCGTCGCGGCCGAGTTGAAATCCGGTCACGGGCGGCTTCGTCGTCGCAGCCTCAAATCATCGCCATGCCGCCATTCACATGCAGGGTCTGGCCCGTGACATATCCCGCTTCTGGGCTCGCCAGGTAGACGACGGCGGCGGCGACGTCGGCGCCGGTGCCGAGCCGGCCAGCCGGCACGGCCGTGAGGATGCGCTCCTTCTGCGCTTCGGTCAAACCGTCGGTCATCGGAGTCTCTATGAAGCCGGGTGCGATGCAGTTGACTGTGACGCCGCGCGAGGCCACCTCGCCAGCAAGCGATTTCGACATGCCGATCATGCCCGCTTTCGCCGCCGCGTAATTGCCCTGGCCCGGATTGCCGGTGACGCCGACGACCGAGGTGATCCCGATGATGCGGCCGAAGCGCTTCTTCATCATGCCCCGCAGCACGGCGCGCGACAGCCTGAAGGCTGAGGTGAGATTGATCTCGAGGACGGCATCCCAATCCTCGTCTTTCATGCGCATGAAGAGCATATCGCGGGTCACGCCGGCGTTGTTGACGAGAATATCCACTCCGCCCATCGCCGCCTCGGCCGCCGGGACGAGCTTCTCGGTTTCTTCCCGGTTGGCAAGATTGCAGGGCAGGATATGCGTGGTTCCGCCGATTTCGGCCGCAAGCGCCTCCAGCGCCTCGCGGCGCGTGCCAGACAGGGCCACCGTCGCTCCCGCCGAAACGAGGGCGCGGGCAATGTCCTTGCCGATGCCGCCGCTCGCGCCGGTCACCAGCGCCGTCTTGCCAGATAGGTCGAACATGATGGGCTCCTCCCTGCCCGGCCGTAATCGCCGGTTCGTTTCACCTCCCGGTTTAGCGGGAAATATGAAAATTGCGAGGCCTTCGTCTGTATCCGCGGGAATGTGGAGGCGAAACCGGGGAGGGAGAAGTCGATTGTAAAGATTCCGGAAAAGAACGTGGCTAAGCTAATGTTAACATGCAACGTTGGCGCCGTGACACAAATGCAACAAGCGGAAGTTTTCAGCTTTCAAAGCGCCGGAATCATCTGATCTGCGGTTGCATTCACTTCCTGTTTTTGAACAGAGTCCCTTTGCTTGGGGTCGCATCGATTGAGCCGCCAAGTCAGGGCGGATGCGGCATTTTGGATTCTGGCTTGAGCAAAGGGTTACGACAATGAAGACAACTCTCTCCGCTATCGCCCTTGCGGCGGCGCTTGCCGCCGGCGCGGCGCAGGCCGCGGATCTGCCTTCGCGCAAAGCTCCGCCGCCGGCTTACATTCCCCCGCCGCCGGTCATGACCTGGACCGGCTTCTACGCCGGTTTGAACCTCGGCGGCGGTTGGCAGGACCGTTCGTCCTCCAACGTCACCTGGTGGGGCTGGAACAATGGCGGCGGCTCCGGCGGCATCGTCGGCGGCGGCCAGATCGGCTATAACTACCAGCTGTCGCCGTGGCTGGTCGTCGGCCTCGAGACCGACTTCCAGGGCACCAGCATCGGCTCGGGTGGCGGCAACAACAACTGGGGTTGGATGTTTGGCTTCCCGGCGACGGACGCCGCCCGCATCAACTGGTTCGGCACCGTTCGCGGCCGCGCCGGCATCACCTTCCCCGGCATCCCGACGCTGCTGGTCTATGGCACGGGCGGTTTCGCCTATGGCGAGGTGCAGCGTAACTTCTGGTGGAACCAGAACAGCGCCGTGCAGACGGGCTGGACCGCTGGCGGCGGCGTGGAATGGATGTTCATGCCGAACTGGTCTGCCAAGGCTGAGTATCTCTACACGGATATCAGCGGCAGCAACCAGAACGCTTTCTTCAACCCGGGCATCGGGCTGAACAACGTGAACAACCACACCCGCTTCCACACGGTCCGCGCGGGTGTGAACTATCACTTCAACTTTGGCGGCGCTCCGGCTCCGGTCCTCGCCAAATACTGATTTCGGCTTTCAGCTGAAGAGAAGCCCGGCCAGCGGCCGGGCTTTTTCCTTTTTAAAACGCGCGATAAGCATCGAGATCGGCGGGCGCGCCCACGGAAATCGCCGAAGCGCCCGGAGCGATTCGCTTCAGGAGGCCAGCGAGCACCTTGCCCGAGCCGCATTCGACGAATTTATCCACGCCGTGGTCGGCGATATAGGCCATGCAGTCGCGCCAGCGCACGGCTCCGGTGACCTGCTCGACGAGCAGCTTGCGAATCGACTCCGGCTCCCTGACGGGGGCCGCCGTGACATTGGCCACCACCGGCACGCAAGGCGTGGCGATTCGCGCCGCAGCGAGAGCGGCGGCCATGGCGTCGGCGGCGGGCTGCATGAGCGCGCAATGGAAAGGGGCGGAGACGGGCAGCAGCACGGCGCGCTTGATTCCCTTTTCCTTGGCGATTTCCATCGCCTTCTCGACGGCTTGCTTGGCGCCGGAAATGACGACTTGTCCCCCGCCATTGTCATTGGCCACCTGGCAACAGGCGGAAAGGTTTGAAGCGGCGGTTTCGGCGATCTCGCGCGCCTGATCGAGCTCCGCGCCGAGCAGCGCCGCCATGGCGCCTTCGCCGACCGGCACGGCTTTTTGCATGGCGTCGCCGCGAATGCGCAGGAGCTTCGCCGTATCGGCGATAGAGAGCGCCCCGGCGGCGGCGAGCGCCGAATATTCGCCGAGCGAATGGCCAGCGACGAAAGCGGCGTCACGCGCGAGATCGAGGCCGCACTCGGACTCGAGGACGCGTATAGCTGCGAGAGAGACAGCCATCAGCGCCGGCTGGGCGTTGGCGGTGAGCGTCAGCTCGGCCTCCGGGCCCTCGAACATGAGCCTGGAGAGCGGTTGGGACAGCGCCGCATCGACTTCATCGAAAACCGCGCGCGCGGGCGCGAAGCTCTCCGCCAGCGCCTTGCCCATGCCCACTGCCTGCGAACCCTGACCCGGAAAAATAAAAGCCTTCGCCATGCGCGTTCCGCCCTTTCGATATTGTGTCGGGGCGCGAGTGGCATTGGCGGGCGCGGCGTGTCAAGTTTTCGCGAGGCTGGGGGAGGAATGGAAATGCGCGAAAGACTATACAAGTGCGGCTGCGGCGCTGGCCGCCGCGCCTTCATGATCGGCGCGGCCTGCGCCGCCGTGCTCGGCGCCGTGCCCCCGCGCGCGGGGGCCGCCGCGTCGTCCCCGCGGCCGGCAGACGAAGGTTTCATGCGCCTCGCGCTGGAGGAGGCGAAGAAAGGGGATTTTCCTTTTGGCGCGATCATCGTGCGGGACGGCAAGATCGCGGCGCGCGGGCGCAACCTGGGGATCAAGACAAACGACCCCACGGCCCATGGCGAAATGGTCGCGATTCGCCATTTTGTCGCCAAGCATCCTGCTGCCGGGCTGAAAGGCGCGACAATCTATACGACAGGCGAGCCCTGCCCCATGTGTATGAGCGCAATTCTCTGGTGCGGATTTGGGCGGGTGGTCTATGCGGCGTCGATCGAGGAGCTTGCGACGCGCATTGGCCAGATCATGGTGACGAGCGAGAGGGTCGCCAACGCTGCGTCTTTCGAGACGATCGAGATCACGGGAGGCGTGCTGGCGGGCGAGGCGCTGGCGCTGTTCAAGTAAAGACGAACGAAGAGAGTGCTGACTTCCGCGCCGCGGGCCGACAACTCTCCGATGGCATGCCTGTTCCTGGCCGGCGATTCAGGTCGCCGGCCTCTCCCGAACGAGCTCCTCCACCACCCCCGGGTCCGCCAGCGTCGACGTATCCCCCAGCGCCCCGAACTCGCCTTCCGCGATCTTCCTCAAAATCCGCCGCATGATTTTGCCGGAGCGGGTCTTGGGCAGGCCCGGCGCAAATTGGATGACATCGGGCGTCGCTATGGGGCCGATCTCCTCGCGCACCCATTTGACGAGTTCCTTGCGCAGATGCTCGGTGGCCTGCACGCCCTCCATCAGCGTCACATAAGCGTAGATGCCCTGGCCCTTGAGGTCGTGCGGATAACCCACGACGGCGGCTTCCGAGACCTTCTCATGCGCGACCAGCGCGCTTTCGATCTCCGCCGTGCCGAGGCGGTGGCCGGAGACGTTGATCACGTCGTCGACGCGCCCCGTGATCCAGTAATAGCCGTCCGCGTCGCGCCGCGCCCCGTCGCCGGTGAAATATTTGCCGGGATAGGTCGAGAAATAGGTCTGCGCGAAGCGTTCGTGATCCCCATAGACCGTGCGCATCTGGCCGGGCCATGAGTCGGCGATGACGAGATTGCCCTCGCAGGCGCCCTCGAGCGCCTGGCCCGCCGCATCCACGATCTCCGGGAAGACGCCGAAGAGCGGCCGCGTCGCCGAGCCCGGCTTCAGCGCGGTCGCGCCGGGCAGCGGCGAGATGAGAACGCCGCCCGTCTCCGTCTGCCACCAGGTGTCGACGATCGGGCAGCGGCCCTCGCCCACCACGCGGTGATACCATTCCCAGGCTTCCGGATTGATCGGCTCCCCCACGGAACCGAGAAGCCGCAGCGATTTGCGGCTCGATCTTCTGACCGGCTCCTCGCCCGCCGCCATCAGCGCGCGAATCGCCGTCGGCGCGGTGTAGAAGATGTTCACGCCGTGCTTGTCGATCACATCCCAGAAGCGGGAGATGTTCGGGTAATTCGGCACGCCTTCGAACATCAGCGTCGTCGCGCCATTCGCGAGCGGTCCGTAGACGATATAGCTGTGGCCGGTGACCCAGCCGACATCCGCCGTGCACCAGTAAACTTCACCCTCGCGATAGTCGAAGACAAGTTCATGGGTGAGAGAGGCGTAGACGAGATAGCCGGCGGTCGTATGCAGAACGCCCTTGGGCTTGCCCGTCGAGCCGGAGGTATAGAGGATGAACAGCGGGTCTTCCGCGCCCATTTCCGCATAGGGGCAGTCGGCGTGAACGCTCGCCGCCTCCTCCTCATAGCGGAAGTCGCGGCCCGGAACCCAGTCGATCTCGCCGCCGGTACGCGTCACGACGATCACGGTCTTGGCCGAAACCTTCTCGAGCGCCGAATCGACATTGCTTTTCAGCGGGACCTTGCGGCCCCCGCGCAGGCCTTCGTCCGCCGTAACGATGACATCGGACGCCGCGTCCTCGATGCGGCCGGCGAGCGCCTCGGGCGAGAAGCCGCCAAAGACAACCGAGTGGATCGCGCCGATGCGCGCGCAGGCCAGCATGGCGAAGGCGGCCTCGGGAATCATCGGCAGATAGATGGTGACGCGATCGCCCCTTTTGACGCCGTGCTTTTTCAGGACATTGGCGAAGCTGCAGACCTGCTCGTGCAATTCGCCATAGGTGATGCGGCGGGAAACTGAAGGATCGTCGCCCTCCCAAATGATGGCGGTCTGATTGGCGCGCTCGGGAAGATGCCGGTCGATGCAATTCATCGCGACATTGGTCGTCCCGTCCTCGAACCATTTGATCGAGACGTTATGCGTGTCGAAGCTCGTGTCCTTCACTTTCGTGAAAGGCGTGATCCACTCGACCCGTTGCGCCTGTTCCGCCCAGAAACCGTCCGGGTCTTTTGCAGAACGCTGGTAAAGGGCGCGATAGGTTTCCTCATCGACGCGGGCGTTCTTCCATTCCTGAGGGACGGGGTAGAGCTTCTCGGACATTTCTTCCCTTGCATTTTATCCCGCGGTCGGGCGGCTTTTCTTTGCAACAATAGCCGCCGTCGCGAAAGAAGCGAAGCGATCCAATGCGGTCCTACGACCTCTGGCGCGCTTCGTCGCTGCGCTCCTGACGGACGCGGCCCCCTGCGCGCGCCACCTCGATATTATGTTGCATGCGCTTCATCATCAGCTTCATCAGGTAGAAGCCGAATTGCGGATCCTGCGCCGCAAGCTCGAGCAATTCGTCGTAGCGCACGCAGAGCAGCTCGACGTCGGTTGAGGCGACCGCTGTCGCAGTGCGGCGGTTCTCCTCGGTGAAAAGCCCCATCTCGCCGAAAAAGGCGCCCGGCTCCAGCGTCACGCCCGGCTCGAGCAAAGACACCTCGCCACGCACCAAAATATAGGCCTCCTCGGAGAGGTCGCCCTTGCGGTGAAGCGTAAAGCCCTGAGGGAGATTCAAGGGCTTCATATAGGGGCGCAGCCATTCGTGATCGAACTCGCCCGCGCTCGCCGCACTAGACGCCGACCGCATGTCCGAGATGAGCCTTTGCATTTGATTCAGGCGGAAAACATTGATCGGCGCCATGAAGGCGTTGAGCGCAAAGAGCGGATAATAGCCCTTGAGAAAAAAGTAGGCGGCGAAGAGGCAGTTGGCGAAGATCGCCGCAATTCGAAGCGGAATCATCGTATTCGAGGTGAAGACAAAGACATTCGCCGCAGCGGCCAGATAGCCAATTCCTTCGACGAGCCAGTTCTGCGGGATCATTGCTTGGCCTGGAATTCCGCCCTTTTTGCCATCTTAGCAGAAGCGCGCGGGCTGGCGAGGTGGAACCTCGGGCGCGCGCGGGCGTCGCGCCCCTCGGCGGAGACGCGGAAGTGCAAAGGAAAACGCGCTAGGTGTGGTCTCTGAAGAGGTTGTTCACCCGAGCTGAAGGCTTGAGAGTGGTCGTTGCCACACGATGCACTCGGGACTTCAGGGATGAACAACCCACACAAGAATGCGCGAACGACGCCGCTTGGTCGAG
>JAMBEQ010000040.1 GCA_024506175.1 Methylocystis sp. | reverse complement strand
GACTTCAACGAGCTGACGCAGATCGGCAAGGTCCACATTTACGAGAACAAGAGCGCTTTCCCGCGGGTCATGGTCGTAACCTGCGCCATGCATGTCGACTTTGCGCGCATGATCGAAACCGGGGAATGGCCGGAGGCGGATTACCACGAGACCGTCCTGCTCGAGGGGCCGCCGCTTTGCCACACGCGCAAGGACCTGCCGCCGGACGCCGCGCGGGCGCGGATCGTCTCCTACCGCAATGCCGAAGTCGTCGTAGAGGCTCATGCGCCGCCCGGCGGCGGCTGGCTTGTCCTGAACGACGTTTGGCATCCCTGGTGGTTTGCGACTCTCGACGGCGAGACAGCCGAGGTTCTGCGCGCCAATGTTCTCTTCCGCGCCGTGGCGATTCCAGAGGGGCGCCACGAGGTGCGGTTTCTATTTGAGCCAATGAACGGGCTGCTGCGTTCGGTTATGCACGGCAACCAATAACGACCACGCTACGCCAACGTTCCTTGCCAGCCCGGAATCGCGGACGCGACGATGCTCTGGAGCCCGATCAGTTCTGGCCGGCTGGGAACAAAACCCTTCTTGAAGGCGTTGAACACCCTTGCCGGGCTGACAGAAAGGCGCCGGTGCGGGCGGCTGCGGGAGGAGGGACGACATGCCTTTTACGAAGCGGCTCCCTGTCGAGCGCTCGACAGCCGCGCAGAATCCCGTAAGGGGCCGCGGGTGGCTTGAACTGGGCCTTGGTTGATGCTTCCCAGCGCTCGCGACATCGGGGAGCTGACATCGCCAGATGCATTTTTGTGGGCCGTCGGAATCGAAGACACTTTCATAACGGCGGCGCACGCCAAAACCGGTCGGACGCTCGACGAATACGAACTGACGGACCATTATGCGCGGTGGCGCGACGATATCGGCCTCATGGCGCAGCTGGGCGTCCGTTGCGCCCGTTATGGCGTGCCCTGGCATCGCATTCAGCCCGCGCGCAATGTCTGGAGCTGGGATTTCGTCGACCAGGCGCTCGAGCGGATGCTCGCGCTGCATATCGATCCGATCGTCGATCTTGTGCATTACGGCTTGCCGTCCTGGATGGAGCAGGCCTTTCTCCATCCGGACTATCCGCACTACGTCGCGGAATATGCGTCAAGGCTCGCAGATCGTTTCCGTGGGCGGTTGAAATGGTACACGCCGCTCAACGAGCCGCGCATCACGGCTTGGTATTGCGGTCGGCTCGGCTGGTGGCCGCCCTATCGGCGGAGCTGGCCCGGATTCGTCGAGCTTATGCTCGCGATATCCAGAGGCATCGTCGAGACGGTTCGCGCGCTGCGCCGCGTCGATCCCGGCATCGTGCCTTTCCATGTCGACGCCACGGATGTGTTCGAGACCGACGATCCGGAGCTTGTGGCCGAGGCCGACACACGTCAGGAACTGGTTTTCCTGGCGCTCGATCTCATCAGTGGGCGAGTCGATCCGCGGCATCCGCTATGGGATTGGCTGCGTGGCCACGGCGCAGACGTGAAGCTGCTCGAAAGCTTCCGGCGGGACCCTTTGGAGCTCCCCATCATCGGCGTCAATCTCTATCCGATTTTCACCAGAAAGCGCCTTCTGCGCGACCGCCAAGGACGGCTGCGGATCAGAATGCCTTACGCTTCCGGCGAACTGGTCGAGACGATCGGGCGCATGTATTTCGCGCGCTACGGCGCGCCGTTGATGATCTCCGAGACGGCCGACAAAGGGTCGGTCGATCGGCGCCTCGAGTGGCTGCGCCGCTCCGTCGCCGCCGTCTCCACGCTTCGCGCGCAGGGCGTCCCGATGGTGGGCTACACATGGTGGCCAATGTTCGCGCTGGTAACCTGGGCTTATCGCCAAGGCCACCGTCCGTTGCACGACCATCTCCTCCAAATGGGGCTGTGGGATCTCGATTCGGACCCGCAAGGGCAGCTGGCGCGCATCGAGACCCCTCTCGTCGGCGCCTATCGTAACTTGGTTTCGGAGGGGGCGGCGGCGGTGGGGCGCCTTAAGAGAGCCGAGGCCTTATCCGATCGCCTTGGCGCCTGACGCGCTTTCGCTCTCCTGCTTATGCATCGCGAATATGGAGGACCAGCCATGTTTCGTAGCTTCTTTCTCGCGGGATTCGAAGGATCGACAGGCTACAACCGGCATGGAGAATGGTTCGATCATGTCGTCGCCACGGGGCACGACGTCCTCGTCGATCAGGACTATCGCGACATTGCCGGCATTGGACTTCACGCGGCCCGGGAAACAGTGCGTTGGCCGCTCGTCGATAGCCGCGGGCGACACGATTTCTCCACCGTCGCGCCTTTTGTCCAGGCGGCCAAGCGCCACCGGGTCGACGTCATCTGGGATCTGTTTCATTACGGGTTTCCTGACGACGTCGATCTTTGGTCCGTCGCGTTTCCCCGTCGCTTCGCGGACTATTGCTACGCCTTCGCGCGATATGTCGCCACGCACATGGAAGGCCCCTACGTTTTTACCCCGATAAATGAACCCTCCTTCATGTCTTACGCCGCAGGGGATAAGGGTCTGTTCGCGCCGCATGCGACGGGACGGGGCATCGAGCTGAAGGTGGCGCTCGCCCGCGCCGCCATCGCGGGCATAGACGCCATCCGCGCGGTTTGCCCGAAGGCGCGTTTCGTCAATGTGGACCCGCTCTGCTCGGTCGTCCCGCCGCGCGACAGGCCCGATCTCGCTGACGAGGCGCATGATTTCAACGACAGGCTGGTTTTCCAGTCCTGGGATATTCTCTGCGGTCGGGTATTTCCGGAGTTGGGCGGGAGTCCGGACCATTTGGACATTGTGGGCGTCAATTACTACTGGACGAACCAGTGGGAATTGCAGGGCGACGCCGACGAGCACGGCGTCATCCCTCCGCTCGCCGACGACGATCCGCGTCGCTTGCCTTTCGCCGATCTCATCCGGAAGGTGTGCAAACGCTATGGCCGCGAGGTCATGATTACGGAAACGAGCCACATCGGCGACAATCGCGGGCCCTGGCTGCACGAGGTAACGAACGCTTGCGAGACGCTTCTGAGCGAAGGCGCGGCGCTTCTCGGCGTATGTTTATATCCGATCCTCGGCATGCCGGAATGGCACGACCGCAGCGTCTGGACGCCAATGGGTTTGTGGGATCCTTTGTGTCATCACGACCCCCGCGCCGGGCGCCTCGTATGCGAGCCGATGCTCGATGCGCTTCGGTCCGCGCAGAGGATCGAAGCTTTGCATCGAAAGGCAAAGCGTTCGGAAGCATCCGTTGGCTGGTTCCAGCCAAGGAAGGCCGACAGACGCG
Organism: Methylocystis sp.; assembly: GCA_024506175.1. Taxonomy (GTDB): domain Bacteria; phylum Pseudomonadota; class Alphaproteobacteria; order Rhizobiales; family Beijerinckiaceae; genus Methylocystis. The sequence goes on along the minus strand of JAMBEQ010000040.1, from coordinate 31,489 downwards.
CGCGGCTCGAAACCTTGATCTCTCGCGGCGGTCAAGAAAGAAACGACCTTGATCGGCGCCGTAGCAGAAGATCGTGAGAGACGGGCGGAATGTCGCATCGTTGGGAGCTGGTTCGCATCCGGCTTCGAAATAGATTCTTTCAGGCGGGGCGAGGCCCGTCGCCCCCAAGCGAGGGAGTTCTAGAAATGGAAACAATCCCACAAATCGATTTTCATGGCATGGAGCCCTCGCCCGACTATCGCGACGAGATTTTGCGCCATATCGAGCGCTTGGAGGACAAATACGGCCGGATGACGTCCTGCCGCGTGGTTGTCACGGCTCCAGGCGGCCATCATCGGACCGGCGGACACTTTGAGGTGCGTATCCATCTCGTCTTGCCCGACGAAAGAGAGGTCGCGGTAGACCGCACGCCAGACCCTGACGAGCGCTTTCAACGCTTCGAGTTCGCGCTCAACGACGCCTTCGGCCGCGCTGGACGACAACTGCAGGACGAGGTCGGGCGCATGCGCGGAAAAATGAAGCATCACGAGGAGGCCCCGACCGGCGTCGTCAAACAGATCATGCGCGAGGACGGCTATGGCTTTCTGGAAAGCGAGGACGGCCGGGAAATCTATTTCCATCGCAATAGCGTCCGGGCGCCCGGCTTCGACAATCTGGACGTTGGAGTTCGGGTGAACTTCGTCGAAGAAGAAGGTCGGGAGGGACCACAGGCAAGCCGAGTCATGCCGATCGCCGAAAAGGCGCCGGAATAGCCCTGGCAAAACACCCAGATCGCCTTAGCTGTCAGGCGAGAGTCTGCACGCTGCGCGGGAATCCCGAAGCCGGCCTATGGACAGAATTGCAAATGGGCAATCGGTGGCCAAGGCAAGCGGCCTGCCTCGCGGCGCCGCTCTCGTCTCCCTGCTCGACGAACTGTCGCGCGAGCTTCGTCCCAAGCGAAGCTCGTCTCTCGATATAGGCCCGGCCAGCAGGCTGGAGCAGGATCTGGGAATAGACAGTCTGGCGCGGACCGAATTAAGCGCGCGCATAGAGCGGCGGCTCGGCGTCCGCCTGCCGGTCGATGTCCTAAGCCAAGCCGACACGGTCGGCGATCTCCTGGCCGCGCTCGGGCGAGCTCCGGCGGTCGAAGAGGGACGCGCGCCGGAACCTGTCGCAACGGCGCCGTTGTCGGCCGCCTCGGCTCCGAGCGGCGCGCGGACCTTCATCGAGGCGCTGGAATGGCATGTCGCGCATCATCCCGAGAGGCGACATCTGACCGTTCTGGAGGATGATCGAACAATCGTAGGCGAGCTGACCTATGGAGAGCTTGCAGCGCGGGCGCGCCGCATCGCGGCGGGACTCATCGAGCGAGACATCGTCCCTGGGGACCGCGTCGCGATCATGCTGCCGACGGGGATCGATTTTTTCGCCGCGTTCATCGGGATTCTTTACGCGGGCGCGGCGCCGGTCCCGATTTATCCCCCGATGCGGCTGTCGCAGATCGAGGACCACTTGCGGCGCCAAGCAGGGATTTTGCGTAACGCGGGCGCGCGAATGCTCGTTACCATGCCTGAAGGCCGAGGTTTCGCAAAGCTGCTGCGCGGACAGGTCGAGAGTCTCGATTCCATCGAAAGCGCCGAGAGCCTCGCATCCGAAGCGGATGTCGCGCTGCCTGCGTGGCGCGACGAAAATCGGATTGCGTTGCTGCAATACACATCCGGCAGCACGGGCGATCCTAAAGGCGTCGTGCTCACCCAGGCAAATCTCCTGGCCAACGTGCGTGCGATGGGCGAGGCGATCGGCGCAAGTTCGAGAGACGTGTTCGTAAGCTGGCTCCCGCTCTACCACGACATGGGCTTGATCGGCGCATGGCTTGGATCGCTTTATTTTGCAGCGCCTCTTTTCGTGATGTCGCCTTTGGCCTTCCTTGCTCGGCCCGCCAACTGGCTCTGGGCCATGCATCGCTTTCACGCAACCTTGAGCGCTTGCCCTAACTTCGGCTTCGAGCTGTGTATTGGGAAGACCGATGAAGCAAGCCTCGAAGGCCTCGATCTCGGCTCGGTGCGCATGGTGGCCAATGGCGCGGAGCCGGTGAGCGTTTACACGCTGCGGCGCTTCTGTGAAAAATTTGCGCGCTTCGGTTTCAAGCAAGAAGCCATGGCGCCGGTTTACGGTCTCGCCGAGAATGCGGTTGGCCTTGCCTTTCCGCCGGTTGGGCGTCCGCCCTTGATCGATCGGATCGAGCGGGACGCTTTGATACGCCGCGGTATTGCAAAGCCGGCCACGGATAAGGAAGCAAGGGTGGTCGAGCTCGCCGCGAGCGGCCAGCCCCTGCCGGGACACGACATCCGCATTGTCGATGGAAGCGGCCGTGAACTGGGCGAGCGTCGGGAAGGCCGGCTGGAGTTTCGCGGCCCCTCCGCGACCTCGGGCTATTTCATGAACGAGGCGAAGACGCGCGAGCTTTTTCACGACGGGTGGCTGGATAGCGGCGATCGCGCTTTTATCGCCAATGGCGACGTCTTTATTACCGGGCGGACCAAGGACATGATCATCCGCGCCGGTCAGCACTTCTATCCGCAGGAGATCGAGGAGGCCGTCGCGCGCATACCCGGGATACGCAAGGGCTGCGTCGCCGTTTTCGGCGCGGCCGATCCGCGTTCGGAAACGGAGCGCGTGGTCGTGCTCGCCGAAACCGCCGCGACGGACCCGTCGGCGCGCGCGGCGCTCGAAGCCAAGGTTCAAGAGACGACCCGGGACATTAGCGGCGCGGTTCCGGACGATATCATCCTCGCGCCGCCGCGGACGGTGCCGAAAACCTCGAGCGGCAAAATTCGCCGCAGCGCCGCCAAGGCCCTTTATGAGCGCGGGGCGATCGGCGCCGGCCAAAAAGCGGTATGGCGGCAGTTGCTGGGATTGGCGCTGGCCGGGCTCGGTCCGCAGCTTCGTCGTTTCGTGATGCGCGTCGGCGCTGGCCTTTATGCGATTTGGTGGTGGCTCATCATCGGTTTGGCCTATTCGCTCGCCTGGCTGGGCGTCATGGGGACTCCGGGCCTTGAACGGCGCTGGGCCCTCCTCAGATGGCTCGCAAATGGCGCGCTCGCCGCATCGCGAATACCTGTCACGAAGAGTGGGCTCGAAAACATCCCGAACGGGAACGCCATTCTTGTCTTCAATCACGCCAGCTATGCGGACGCCGTCATCCTCGCCGCGATCTTGCCGGGCGAACCTGCTTTTGTCGCCAAGAAGGAGCTAGCGTCGCAGATCTTCGCGGGGCCCTTCCTGCGTCGGCTCGGCGTGTTGTTTGTCGAACGTTTTGACGTCATAAGCAGCCTTGACGACGTCCAAGCGCTGGTCGCCGCCGCGCGGCAGGGACGCAATCTTGTCCTCTTTCCTGAAGGCACGTTCACGCGCAGGGCGGGGCTATCCGGCTTTTATCTCGGCGCATTCAAAATCGCCGCGGACGCGGGTCTTCCGGTGGTGCCTGGCGCGCTGCGCGGAACGCGCTCGATGCTGCGTGGGGAACAGTGGTTTCCGCGATGGACGCCGGTCGATGTGGTCATCGCGGAGCATATAAGCGCCGAAGGACAGGACTTCGCTTCCTTGCTAACGCTGCGCGACAAGGTTCGGAAAGTCGTGCTGACCCATTGCGGGGAGCCTGATTTGGATGAACTCATCAAACCGCGCGCCCGAGAGCTTCCAGCTAGCCCGAGGTGAGTCGGTCGGCCTCGCGCCCAGGCGTTAGGAATTTGGAAAGGCTGGGCGGTTATCCTGCTCGGACAGAATTGGCGGCCGGTTTGGAGTTGGTTTGCCGACCTAACGTCCCATCTTCTTGGAGCCGCGATTGTCGACAATCTCCACCTATCTGCAGATCTCAAGGGATCTCAGCAAATGGCAGGCGATCACCGCCAAGAAGCCGGAGGTGTCGCTCGCGACAAAATATTTCAAGGACAATATCGGCAAGGCCAAAAGCGCCGATGATTTGGTCAATAATCCACGGCTCTTCAATTACGCGATGACGGCCTTCGGTCTGGGTGATCGGCTTTACGCAAAGGGCCTCATGAAGAAGGTTTTGCAGGGGGGCGTGGCGGACAGCCACTCCCTCGCGAACAAGCTCAACAACAGCAATATTTTGGATTTCGCCAAAGCTTTCGATTTCGATGCACTCGGCCAAAGCACGACTCAATCATCGACCCTCGTCTCAACGGTCGTGGGTCGCTACACGGAAAACGCACTTGAGACGGACCAGGCCCAGAACAATCCTGGCGTCGAGCTGGCCCTGCACTTCAAGCAGGCGGCGCCGAACGTCAAAAGCATCTATTCCATCCTGGGGGACAAAAAGCTTCTTACGGTTGTGCAAACGGCGCTCGGCATTTCGCCACTGACATCCGCGCAGCCGATCGATACGCAATACCGGCTCCTGAAGGCGAAGCTCAACCTCGCCGACTTCCAGGACCCCAAGAAGCTGGACGCTTTCATTTCACGCTTCGCGGCCACCTACGACATGAATAACGGCGATCCGACGAGCGGCGCTTCGGCGTCCAACGCGTCCAACGCTATCTTGTTGGGCGCAGCCATGGCGGGAAATGGCGTGATGGGAATCGACCAGAGTCTCTTCCAGCAAGCGGCAAGCCTTAAGACGGGCTCCTTCTATGCCTGATCAGACTGCAAGGTCGCTATGTAACTGATAAAAAACGCGCTGAGCCGCCAATCCGCCCACGGCTCGCCTTGCATTCGCCCGATAGCGCCTTAATTCTCCATCGAGCCGACGGCTTCGTCCGTTGGAGAAAAACGGCCCGAGCGCGGATGTACCGCCGGGCCGTTTTTTTTATTGGACGAGCAGCCAATCAAGCCGCTGGGCGCGTCTTCGCTATTTTCGGGCGCGCCCCAAAGTTTTTTCAAGCTCGACGATTCGCATCGTCGTGCGCAGGATCGTGTCTGGGTTCAGGCTGATCGAATCGATTCCGAGGCGCACGAGGAACTCCGCTATTTCGGGATAGTCGGAGGGGGCCTGGCCGCAGATTCCGCTGTGCCGACCGTTGCGTTGTGCGCCCTCGACCGCCATGCGGATCATCGTCTTCACACCCTCATCGCGTTCGTCGAAATCGAACGCAACGACTTCCGAGTCGCGATCAACCCCCAGCGTAAGCTGGGTGAGATCATTGGAGCCGATCGAGAAGCCGTCGAAGTATTTGGAAAACTCGTCGATCAAAACGACATTGTTCGGGATCTCACACATCACATAGATCTCGAGGCCGTTCTTGCCGCGTTCGAGCCCCAATTCGCTCATGAGCGTCAGCACCTTTTTGGCCTCGTCTATGCGGCGGCAGAAGGGAATCATCAGTTTGACGTTCGTAAGGCCCATATCCTCGCGCACGCGCTTCATCGCCGCGCATTCGAGCGCGAAGCCCTCGCGATAATTGGGATGGGCGTAACGTGAGGCGCCGCGGAATCCGATCATGGGATTCTCTTCATTGCCCTCGAAAACCCGCCCGCCGAGGAGCGAGGCATATTCATTGCTCTTGAAGTCGGACATGCGCACGATCACGGGCTTTGGGTAAAAAGCCGCCGCGATTGTCCCGACGCCCTCCGACAGACGCTCGACGAAAAAGGCGCCTGGATTCTTATATTGCGCGGTAAGCCGCTCGATCTCCTCGCGCTCCTTCGCGCCGAGGCGTTCGGGGTGAACAAGCGCCATGGGATGCGCCTTGATCGATTCGGCAATGATGAACTCCATGCGGGCGAGCCCCACGCCGTCGTTCGGCAGCGCGGAAATGCCAAAGGCGACGTCCGGGTTGCCGACGTTCATCATGAGATGCGTCGCGGTCTTTGGCAGATCGGTGAGGTCGGTTTTCACGATATCGAAGTCGATCTCGCCGTCGTAGACCTTGCCGACATCGCCTTCGGCGCAGCTCACTGCGATGAGGTCGCCTGTGCGGATGACATGGGTCGCCTGATCCGTGCCGACGATCGCTGGAATGCCCAGCTCGCGCGCGACGATGGCGGCGTGGCAGGTCCGTCCGCCGCGGTTGGTCACGATGGCGGCCGCCGATTTCATCACAGTGCCCCAGTCGGGCGACGTCGTGTCGGCGACAAGGATCTCGCCGGGGACGAAGCTCGAAAGCTCGGTCACATGTTCGATGACGCGCGCCCTGCCGAAGGCGATCTTGGTTCCAACCGAGCGGCCCTCGACCTTCACGGGCCCGTGCTTCTTGACCTTATATTCCTCGACGATGTTGCGGTTGCGCCGCGACGCGACCGTCTCCGGCCGGGCTTGCACGATGTAAAGCTTGCCGTCGACGCCGTCCTTCGCCCACTCGATATCCATCGGGCGATGCTGGCCGGCCTTGGCGCTATAATGTTCCTCGATCGCGATCGCCTGGCTGGCGAGGGTCAAAACCTCGTCGTCGGCAAGGCAGTATTTCTCCCGCTCCTTGCGGTCGGTCGGAATATTGCGCGTGGTCGCACGGCCGCCGCTGGAAAAGATCATCTTGATCTTCTTCGGCCCCAGAGCGCGTTTCAGGACGGCGCGCTTGCCGAGCGCATACGTCGGCTTGAAGACGTAGAATTCATCAGGGTCGACCGCGCCCTGCACGACATTCTCGCCGAGCCCATAAGCGCCGGTCACGAAGACAACATCCCTGAAGCCGGTCTCGGTGTCGATGGTGAAAATCACGCCGGAGGCCGCAAGATCGGAGCGCACCATCTTCATGACGGCGACGGAATTGAAGACCTTGAAATGATCGAAGCCATTGTCGATCCGATAGCGGATGGCGCGGTCGGTGAAGAGGCTCGCAAAGCAGTGACGAACCGCGTCGAGCGTGGCCACGTCGCCGCGGATGTTGAGATAAGTGTCGTGCTGGCCGGCGAAACTCGCGCTCGGCAAATCTTCCGCAGTGGCTGAGGAGCGGACGGCGACGGTCAACTCCGCGCCGTATTCCTGCCTGAGGCGCGCCAGCGCGGCTCTTATGTCCGCCTCTACATCCGCCGGCAGGCCCGCGCTATAGACGATCTCCCGCGCGCGAGCGGCGCGGCGCGCCAGATCATCGACGTCCTCTGGGTTCAGGCCTTGCAGCGATTCCTTCAAGGCTGGCCATGCGTCGGCGGCGTCGAGCGTGTGACGATAGGCTTCGGCGGTCACCGCAAAACCATTGGGGATAGAAAGCCCCTTCGCCGTCAGTTCGCGATACATCTCGCCAAGCGAGGCGTTCTTGCCGCCAACGAGCGGCACATCGCCTATGCCGATCTGCGAAAAGAAGCGGACGTAGCGGCCCTCTTGGCGATTTTTTTGCGTGCTCGCGTCAGAACTCTGCATGTTGCCCTTCCATTGAGGTCGGCTGTCTTCTAGGCGCTATGTCAGACCGATTGCGCGTCGATATTACGACAGAAGCCTAAACGAGCCTCCGGCGCTCGCCTCGGAGGCATTCAGCCGCGGGCCGGCTGGGGCCCGTAGCGATCGAGAAGCGCGATGACTTCATGGTCCTCTGTCTGGCGGAAGTCGGCGTAGTAACAACCGACCCCCAAAAAGTAGTCGTGGGATTCGAGGCAGATGATTTCATCGGCCTCTCCGCGCAGCTCGTCGAGGGTCTCGGTCGGAGCCACGGGCACGGCGAGGATGAGCCTTTTCGGCCCGCGCGCGCGGATGGCCCGCAGCGCAGCGCGCGTGGTGGCGCCGGTGGCGACGCCGTCGTCCACGACCATCGCCACGCGCCCTTTCGCTTCGGCGCGCGGTCGATCACCGAGGTAAAGACGCCGACGCCTTTCGATCTCCTCGATTTCACGCGAAAGCGCTCGCTCGAACTGCGTTTCCGTCACGCCGGAGAGGGCGATCACGTCCTCGTTGCGCGCAACGACCATGTCGCCGCCGTCCGCGACGGCGCCCATTGCAAGCTCGGGCTGAAAGGGCGCGCCGATTTTGCGCACCAGCACGAGGTCGAGCGGCGCGCCAAGGGCTACGGCGACTTGCGCGGCGACAGGGACGCCCCCGCGCGGCAACGCGAAGACGACCACGTCCTCGCCTTTCAGAGATTGAAGGGCCTCGGCGAGGCGCCGGCCAGCTTCCTCACGATCTTGGAACGGCAAGTCCTCCTCCCTCCACTATAATGCGCCATCCAGGGCGGCGGCGGCGAGTTTCAGATAGCGGTTCGCCAGCGGCTCCCATTTCTTCGGTTCGCGCGGCGCAGGTTCGAGCAGATGCGCGATCGAAAGACGCGCGCGCAACGCGGCGCGCCACGCAGCGTAGAGCCAGACCAACTCCCACGGCGGAGACCCGCTCCCAAGGCGCAGTGCCAGCCCTTCGACGAAAAGGCGAAACAGATGCGGAGCCCCGAGCTGCGCGCATTCGACGCCCAGAAAGGCCGCTTCGTCGAAAGGGTCGACCTGACGCAGATCGGCGTTGAATTCCAGACAGTCGAAGAGGGTGACAGGTTCTGTGAGGCAGATATGCTCAGGGCGCAGATCGCCATGGCCGTCGACGACGCATCCGCCCGTCACGCGCGCTTCGAGGCGCCCTCGCGACGCGGCGATACGCCTGTCGAGGAGGTCGAGAACTTGTGACGCATGGTCGATCCCAGGATGCGTCAACATAGCGCGATTGACTTGCTGTTCCCTGATAAAGCGCCCGACGTATCGCGCGGGCTCGATCGACGAGCGCTCGGCGCGCTGGTAGAATTGCGCAAGGGTTCCACAAATGGCCTCGATCTGCGCAGTGTCCGGGCCGCTCGCGCGAAGCAACTCGTCGAGCATAAGGTCGCGCGGCAGTCGGCGCATCTCCACCAGCCAGTCGACGATCTCGCCGTCGCCGGCAAGCGAGAGGCCGCCGTGCGCCGCCGTGAGGGGCCGCACCCCGAGATAAACATCCCTCGACAGGCGCCGGTTGAGGCGCAGTTCCTCACGGCAGTTGCGCTCGCGCGCTTTGATGGTCGAGAAGTCCAGGAAAGGGTAGCGCACGGGCTTCTTCATCTTGTAGGCGCGTTCGCCCGCAAGAAAGACGTAGGACATATGCGTCTCGATAATCTCGACGGCGGTGGGCCGGTGGGCATAAGAGGACGGCGCGCTCAAAAAGCGCAGCTTCTCGCGCGTAGACGCCGCGTCGTCACAAAGGCCGGGTTCGAGCTTTTCGACCATTCGCATTCCTGCCTATCGAACACATATGATAGCCCGCCGTCGAGAATGATGGAAAATGGCCATGGCCTGGGACATTTGGATGCAAAACCCTTTTGCTTGGCCGCTCCTGACCATGGAGATGTGGCGGCGTGCGCTGGAAGCGGCGCCGCCTCCAGCGCCGGCTAAACGCCCTCCGCCGAAATGGTGCACGCCAAATCGGCTCGCGCTCGAAAGCGATGGGCTGCGTCTATGGGATTTTTCGACCGGCGATGCCGGCATCCCCGTCCTCATCGTCGCGCCTTATGCGCTGCACGACGCGCAGATCGCCGATCTTGCGCCTGGCCACAGCATCGTCGAGGCTTTGCTGCAGCACGGCTGCAAGCGGCTCTATCTTGCCGAATGGAAATCGGCGACTACGGCGACGCGGCATATCGGCATCGAAGCCCAACTTGCCGTGCTCAATGTGGCGGTGGACGACCTCGGGGCGCCGGTCGATCTGATCGGCCCGTGCCAAGGGGGCTGGTTCTCCCTCGTTTACGCTGCGCGCTTTCCAAAGAAAGTCCGTCGCATCGCCCTGGCCGGCGCGCCAATCGATCTCGAGGCTGCTTGTTCGGTTCTCTCCAAGCCCGTCGAGCAGACGCCGGACCACGTGATCGATCGCCTTATCGCGGACGGTGGCGGCATTGTGAGTGGCAAGCTCATGGCGCCGCTTTGGCCCAGAGAAGACTGCGAGATGCGGCGGCTTGTCGACTCGCTGCAGCTGGAGCCGCCTTTCTCCTCCCCGCCCGCGCAAGCGGCCGTGGCGGCCTTCCAGCGATGGGACCGGCGCGTGGTCGATCTCCCGGGGGCCTATTATCGGGAGGTCTTCGACCGCTTGTTCCGCGAAAATCTGCTTGCGAGAGGCGCCTTTCCGGCTTTGGGAAAAACGGTCGATATTTGCGCGCTCGACAAGCCACTTTTCCTGCTCGCCGGCGAACACGACATGATCGCCCCGCCGGGACAGGCGCTGGCTGGGGCGGCCCTGGTCGCCGGCGTTGTGGAGACGGCGCTCGCGCCTTGCGGCCATTTGGCGCTCTTCATGGGGCGTAAGACGATCGCAAATGAGTGGCGGCGCATTGCATGTTGGCTCACGAAGGAGTGAGACGGCGCCATGGACAATCTTTCTCTTTTCGCGCTGGGGTCCAGCCTTCCCTTCGGCGAGGCGGTGGCGAAAAACCTTGGCGTTGCGCTGGCATCGCTGGAAGACCGTGCTTTCGAGGACGGCGAATTCAAGATTCGGCCGCTCGCAAGCGTTCGCGGCCATGACGTCTACGCGCTTTTCAGTCTGCATGGCGAAGCGGGGGCGAGCAGCGCGGATAAGCTGCTGAAGCTTTTGTTCCTCATCGGCGCGTTGAAGGACGCCGGCGCGGCTCGAGTGACTGCCGTGACGCCTTATCTTTGTTTCTCGCGCAAAGACCGCCGCACCAAGCCGCGTGATCCAATCACGACGCGATACGTCGCTCAGCTTTTCGAAGCCATGCGGACCGACGCGGTCATGACCGTCGATGTCCATAACATCGCCGCTTTCGAAAACGCCTTCCGCTGCGAGACCATTCCACTCGATGCGCATGCGCTTTTCGCGCGGCATTTCGGGTCGGTGATAGGCGTCGCGCCCGCCGCCGTCGTCTCGCCCGATCTCGGCGGAGAAAAACGCGCAGAGTTATTCCGTCAACGTTTGGAGCGCATGCTTCGCCGTCCGGTCGCTAAAGCCTTCATGGACAAGACGCGCAGCGAAGGGCGCGTGAGCGGAGACATCTTCGCGGGCGACGTTGCGGGTCGTGAGGCCGTTATCCTAGATGATCTTATCGCAGGCGGCGGCACGGCGGCGCGCGCTGCGGTCGCATGTCGCGCGCATGGCGCCGCGCGGGTTTTTGTCGCGGCGACACATGGCGTTTTCGTCAGCAAGGCGGCCCAAACATTGTGCGCCGCGCCGATCGACGGCGTCGTTGTCACGGACTCCGTCCCCTTGCAGGAGAACGACCCGACAGCCGCCTCGCTCGGCGATCGGCTGACCGTCATTCCCATCGCGGGCTTGTTGGCTGAAGCGATCAGGCGGCGGCACGAAAACGGGTCGATCACGCGGCTTCTCGAGGAGGGGCCCTGAGCGCGTCTTCACGCATCTGCTACAATGTTGCGTCACGTTAGAGCTTATTGGAAAGGGTCAGCCATGGATCAACCTGTCAATAAGCATAGCGTCGACCCTCGCGCATTGGAGCGTCGCGCCGCGCCGCCGCTCATGTCGCTGCTGCGGCCCCAGTCCTTCGAGACTGTCGACCGGGTCGCGCAGGCGACTGCCGCACGGTTCACGCAGGGCATTTCACCGCACGCGCAAATGTCCGCTTGGATAGATTGGGCGGCCCATCTCGCGCAGGCGCCCGGACGCCAGCTCGAACTGGTGATGGAGGCTTCCGGCTCCGCGGCGCGGCTCGCGCATTTCGGCATGCACAATCTCGTCAGCGACAAGGCGGAGCGGCCGTTCCCGACAGAGGCTTCGGACAGGCGATTCAGCGATCCCGCCTGGGGGACCTTCCCCTATCTCTTCTTCGAGCAGGCTTTCTTGGCGCAGCAGCAGTGGTGGAGAAAGGCGACGCGCGAGGTGCGCGGCATGCGGCCACACAACGCTGCGCGCGTCTCTTTTCTTGCCACGAAATATCTCGATGTCTTTTCGCCTTCCAATTTTCCGTGGCTCAATCCTATGGTCGTCGAGCGCACGCATCGCGAAAGCGGCGCGAACCTGCATCGTGGTTTCGAGCACTTCATCGAGGATTTCCTCGACGCCGCCACGCAATCGGGCAATAGCGGCGACGGCTATGAAGTCGGCAAGGATGTCGCGGCCACGGCGGGCGAGGTGATCTATCGCAACCATCTCATGGAGCTGATCCAATACGAGCCCGCGACAGACAACGTCATGGCCGAACCGATCCTCATCGTTCCAGCCTGGATTATGAAATATTACGTGCTCGATCTTGCTCCACACCATTCTTTGGTGCGTTACCTCGTCGAACGCGGCTTCACCGTCTTCATGATCTCTTGGCGCAATCCGACAGCTGAAGATCGGGACGTCGAGTTCGACGATTATCGCACCGCCGGCGTCATGGAGGCGATCGAGGTCGTCAACACCATCCTGCCACAGCGCAAGATCCACGCGACGGGGTATTGCCTCGGCGGCACGCTACTTTCCATCGCGGCGGCGACCATGGCGCGCGACGGCGACGCCCGGCTCGCCTCGGTGACGCTCCTGGCTTCGCAAACGGATTTCAGCGAGCCTGGCGACCTCATGCTTTTTGTCGACGCCGCTCAGGTCGCCTTTCTCGAAGACATGATGTGGGACCAGGGCTATCTCGATGCGCATCAGATGGCGGGCGTCTTCATGGCGTTGCGCTCCAACGAGCTATTTTGGGCGCGGGCGATACAGGAATATTTCCTGGGCGAAAGAGAGCAGGCCACCGATCTAATGGCCTGGAGCGCCGATCAGACGCGCATGCCTTATCTAATGCATTCTCAATATCTGCGAGGGCTGTTTCTCGAGAACCGGCTGACGTCTGGGCGTTACGCCGTGAACGACAATGTGATCGCGCTCAAGGACATTTCCGTTCCGATGTTCGTCGTGGGCACAGAATCCGATCACATCTCGCCGTGGCGCTCCGTCTATAAGATTCATCTTTTCACCGGCAACGACCTGACTTTTGCCCTCACCAATGGCGGGCACAACGCCGGGATCGTCTCGGAGCCCGGTCATCCGAAGCGCCGCTTCCATCTTGCCGTTCGCGCGCCGAACGATCGCTATGTCAGCGCCGACCATTGGCGCGAGCGCGCCAAGGTTTTCGAAGGTTCGTGGTGGCCCGCCTGGGCGTCGTGGCTCGAGCGAATGAGCGCTAAGGAGCGTGTTTCTCCGCCGCAGATGGGCGCGCCGGAAAAAGGGTTCGTGCCGCTGGAGCCCGCGCCCGGCAGCTACGTCCACGAGCGGTGACGCGCACAGAAGCGCTTCAGCTTCAACGACCGCGCATCTGGCGCGCGGCGGTCGTTATCCACATGCGCGAAGGACAAAAACACGAAAAAGCCTCCCGCGGCCACGAATGATTCTAAACTTTCGACGCGAATCGTTGGACCGCGCCAGGAGCGCGGGAGAGGAGGGGATCGAGATGGCGACGTTCAGACCAGACGAGGAAGACTCCGTTTATATCGGACAAGGCGCCGAGCTGACTGGCGCAATCAAAGCGAGCGGCGCTGTGGTGATCGATGGATCGTTCGACGGCGAGATCGCTTGCGGTCATCTGCGTGTTGGCGAGACAGGGATGGTCAAAGGCAGAATCGAGGCGGAGACCGCGGAAATTTCCGGCCACGTCAACGCTGACCTTACGACGAGCCATCTGCTTGCGGTTGGGGCGACGGGCCGCGTCGAGGGCAAATGGGACTGCGGCGCCCTGGAGGTGACCCGCGGCGGCGTGCTGAATGGGTCGGCCCATGTTGTGGAAACGGCGAGCGAGCGGGGTAGGGTCCCGGAGCCCGTCGAGGCCGAGGAAGATAACCTCGTCGAAGAGGACGAGACGCCGGCGCCCGTGACAAAGCTGGCGCCACGCAGGGTTCCTAAGCTCAACCTTCGCACGCCGCGACGCGCGGTTGGTTGATCTTTAGAGCGCATTTGAAGGCGCGCTCGCTTTCGAGCGCGCCTAACTATATGCGGATCCCAACCTTCCAAATATCGGCTGCATATTCGCGGATGGCGCGATCGGAGGAGAACCACGCCGCGCGCGCGGTATTGAGAATGGCGGCGCGCCGCCATGCTTTCTCGTCGCGCCAGCGCGCCTCGGCCCTGCGCTGCGCCTCGCAATAGCTGTCGAAATCCCTCGTGACCAGAAAGTGGTCGTAATAGAGGAGGGTGTCGACGAGCTGCGCATAGCGGTTGGGATCGTCCGGCGAGAACGCGCCCGAGGCGATCGCGTCCAGCGCAGCGGAAAGCCGCGGGCTCGCGGCGATCGTGTCGCGCGCGTCGATGCCTTTGGCGCGGCTCTCCGCAACTTCCTGGGCGGTCAGGCCGAAGATGAATATATTGTCGTCGCCGACGCGCTCTCTGATCTCGACATTGGCGCCGTCGAGCGTGCCGATGGTGAGCGCGCCATTGAGCGCGAATTTCATGTTGCCTGTGCCAGAGGCCTCCATGCCGGCAGTTGAGATCTGTTCGGACAGGTCGGCCGCCGGAATGATTACTTCAGCAAGGCTGACGTTGTAATTGGGCGTGAAGACGATTTGGAGCCGCCCGCGCGCCGCCGGATCGGCGTCCACGACGCGCGCGACGTCGTTGGCGAGCTTGATGATGAGCTTAGCCTGATGGTAGCTCGCCGCCGCCTTGCCGGCGAAAATCTTCACGCGCGGCACGAAGTCGCGTGACGGCTGGGATTTGAGGTCCAGATAGAGCGCGACCGCCTCCAGCACATTGAGAAGCTGGCGCTTGTATTCGTGGATGCGCTTGATCTGAGCATCGAAGAGCGCATCTGGATCGACCCTGACGCCGACGCTATCAAAAATCGCGCCGGCCAGGCGCTCCTTGTTCTCACGCTTAGCGGCGGCGAAGCGCTCCTGGAAGCTCGAATCGTCGGCGAAAGCTTCGAGTTCGACGAGCTTCGCCGCATCGTCGAAGACGCCCGGCCCGATTGCCTCCGCGAGGAGGCGCGACAGCGCCGGATTGGCTTCGAGCAGCCAACGACGGAAAGTAATCCCATTCGTCTTGTTGACGATGCGATCGGGATAGAGCCCGTGAAAATCCTTGAAGACCGTCTTCTTGACCAATTCGCTGTGAAGGGCGGAAACGCCGTTCACTTTATGCGAACCGAGGAAGGCGAGATGCCCCATGCGCACATGTCGGCCGTTGTGTTCGTCGATGAGCGAGACCGAAGCAAGGACGCCCGAGTCGGTCACGCCCTGTTCGCGCAAGCCGTCGAGATGAAGGGCGTTGATCAGATAGATGATCTGCATGTGGCGTGGCAGCAGCTTCTCCATCAGCCACACCGGCCAGGTCTCGAGCGCCTCGGGCAGGAGCGTGTGATTGGTGTAGGCGAAGGTCGCCTGCGTGATCTCCCAGGCCTGCCGCCATTCGACGCCGTAGACATCGACGAGAAGGCGCATCAGCTCGGCGACGCCGATCGCCGGATGCGTGTCGTTGAGCTGGATTGCGGTTTTTTCGGCGAGCTTCGCAATGTCGCCGGTCTGCTTCATGTGGCGGTGAACCAGGTCCTGCAGCGACGCCGAGACGAAGAAATATTCCTGCCGCAGGCGCAGCTCCTGGCCCGCCGGCGTCGAGTCGCTCGGGTAGAGAACTTTCGAAATCGCCTCGGCGCGCACCTGCTCGGCAAGCGCGCCCACATGGTCGCCCTGGTTGAAAGCGTCGAGGCGCAGCGGCTCGAGCGCCCGCGCAGACCACAGGCGCAGCGTGTTCACATGTTTGCCGCGCCAGCCGACGACCGGCGTGTCATAGGCGACGGCGACGATCTTCTCGCCGGGCCGCCAAACATGCGCGAGCGCGCCATCAGTGACGCGTGTGTGTTCGACATGGCCGCCGAAGCCGATATCATAGGTGATCTCGGGGCGAGGAAACTCCCAAGGGTTGCCGAAAGACAGCCAGTCCTCGGGATATTCGTGCTGCCAGCCGTCCTTGATGGTCTGGCGAAACAGGCCGTGATCATAGCGGATCCCATAGCCGCAGGCGGCGATTTCCAACGTGGCCATGCTGTCCATGAAGCAGGCGGCGAGACGCCCCAGGCCGCCGTTGCCGAGCGCCGCGTCCGGCTCCACCTCTCGCAGCCTGTTGAGATCGACGCCGAGCTCGGCGAGCGCCGCGCGCATTGCGCCGGTGAGGCCGAGATTGGTCAGCGTGTCGATGAGTAGCCGCCCGATGAGGAATTCCAGCGAGAGATAATAAACGCGCCGGCGGTCCTCGCGGTAATTGCGCTTTGTGGAGGCGAGCCAGGACGACGCCAAGCGGTCGCGGGTGGCGAGCGCGGTGGCGATGAACCAGTCGCGAGGGCTCGCTGTCGAGCTGTCCTTGCAGACCGTGAAGACAAGGCGGCGCAGCACCTCCTCTTTCAGCGCGGCGACCGTTGTTGCGTGTTCGGTGGGGTCGATGGCGGTCAACTTGTCTTTCTCTTCGCCGTCCTAATCCCTCGCATCGCCGAGGGGAAGCTTTTCAGCGCAGGATGTAATCGATCCCGCTGCGATGTTCCTGCGCAGCTTTCTCTCCGACCGCGACCATTTTGCGGCCGGCGACGCCTTCCCGGCGCAAATAACGCTCGGCGGCGAGAGCCCGGCGACGAGAGAGCGTATTCGCCGAAGCGCCCGCGTCGCCATGGCCGCGCACTTCGATCGTCCTGTTGGGACAGCGGCGGATCACTTCTACTGCTTTGTCGAGCGCAAGCGCGACTCGCCTGTTGATCGTGGCGCGCGCCTCTGTGAAGGCGACAGGGTCGGAGGCGACGACGGCGTCGAGCGCGCGCTGGCATTGAGCCGCGTCAAGCTCGCCCGATGCGGGCGGCGCGGCGTCGGTCGGCGCCGAAGCCGCTGTCGCGGGCTCCGGGATCGTCGCGGTAACGTCCTCTCTCTTTTCGCTCTCTGCCGGCGGCGGCCCTTCCAGCGCGATGACGCGCCGGACCCCCGGGGCCTCAGCGATCCGCGCCAGCAAGTCTTTGTTTGCGGAAATGGCGGGGCTCGCGGTGACGTCGCGCCCCGCGAGCGACAGGCCCGCGGGATCGGCGCCCGCCGCCTCGGCCAGGTCGGCGATCCGCTTCTGCAGAAGCGCCTCATAGGCGGGTTGCGCGACATGCGCTGCGCCCCACCAGAGGAGCATGGCCGGGATGAGCCCGATCGCCCAGGCCTCATGCCCTGCGAGCGTACGCCGGCTGAGCGCCGCGGCGGTGGCTCCGGCGATGAAGGCGGCGAAACAGGCGAGCGCGCTTTCGATTTGGAGAGATGCGGCCCCCTCGACCGCGCCGAGCAAAATCGCGGCGGCGGCGGCGCAGGAAGCAAGGCCGGCCCAGATCAGCCAGCGCGCCGGGCGCTTGCCGGCTCCGGACGGGACCAGCGCGCCCGTCGCAGCGCCTGCAACCGCGCAGGCGGCGAGCCAGGGCCAGAGATGGGCATAGAAATCCAGCATGGGCGGCCTTTATGGCGGGGGTATCCCACAATGGGGCGCCCGAATTTCAATCGCAAGCGCGGTGAGGGTGCGGCCGCCGGCATGAGGGCGCGTCCCGCAGCCCCTTCGTCCGCCCTTTGCAAGTAGCTTTTGCATAGCGCAAGCCACTGATTTTCAAGGTGTAGGCTTACGTTGCGCGGGCGCGGAATTGTTTCAAAAATTCGGGAGGCTGTGCTCGGCCTCTGAACGGATTCTCCTTCCCAAACCGCACACAGGCTTGATAGCAAAAATCGATGAGAGCGTCACGCCCAGGTCGCTCGCGATCCTATTATCGGGACCTAAGGAGCGGCTCCTCAATTACAGCCGCTCCGTCGCGAACAGATGTCTCAAACTCTCGCCACAAGGAGCTCCTCCGCGTTGTCTGGCGGACGAAAACGATCTGTTCTCCCTGCGAAGTAGCGTTGAGTGAGAACAGCTGCGGATACGTGTTGGACATCCGCATAGCCCGCCTCACGAGCGAGCGTCAGAATTTCCGCGGGAGTGTAGAAGCTGACGAACGGCGTTCCTCTAGCTTGCGCGCCTTTTTCCGCCATCTGAAGGCCTGGCCGCACGTCAGGGTCGGCGAGCTCCAAAGGCAGTAAGAACGTCATGGCAAGTGTAGACCCCGAAGCGATTGTCGCGACCTGACGCAACGTGGCCATGTTCGCTTCCTTAGTGAGATACATGCTGACCCCAGTAGAGACTACGACCGCAGGGCGAGTCGGGTCGAATCCCTCGTCCGTCAATCCTCGCCACCAAGATTGGCCAGCCTCAAAGTCAACCGGAACGAACCGCAGCCACTCCGGAACGCCAAATCCAAGTTCAATCAGACGCTGCCGCTTCCATGACTGAGGACTCGGCCGATCGATTTCGAACACGCGCAGGCGGGAAGCGAGTTCCGGTCTGCGTTGCGCGAATGTATCCAACCCCGCTCCGAGGATGACATACTGGCCTATGCCCCGGCCAACTTCTTGAGCGATCAAATTTTCAACAAAACGAGCGCGGGCAACGATAGATCCGCGAAACGGACTCGTAGCACGAGGATCCATATCGGGGCGGCGACGCCATCCTTCATCAGGAGCTATCAATCGAAGGCCAATTTCGTCTTCAATTATGTGCGGCGGAGGATCAACACGAACATGCATAGCACGCCACAAGGCGACCCGCGCCGCCGTGCTTTCGGGCGCGCTCGTTTGCATATCGTCCGACACGACTTCTTGCTCCTTGGAACGCGTAGTCCCATGATGACGAGGCCCCGGCCTTCGCGCAAGGCATGCAAGATTCTTGATTTGTGTAACCGTCTCCGCGCTCGCGCGGGGACGCGCTTTGGATAATTTCGATTGACTGAACCGCGGAAGAAACCGACCAAGAGTTTGAACTATTGGCTCGTTTGCTTGCCACCGAAATCAAACCCGCATCGGCATCAGCACATAGAGCGCGCTCGCCCCGTCGCGGTCCTGTATCAGGGTCGGCGAGCCGGGATCAGCAAGTTTGAAGAGCGCCGTGTCGCTGTCGAGCTGTTGGGTGATGTCGAGCAGGTATCGCGCGTTGAAGCCGACGTCCAGCGGCGCGCCATCATAATCGGCCTCGATCTCCTCCACAGCCGACCCTTGATCGGGATTGGTGACCGAGAGAACGAGTTTGCCTTCGGTGAGCGACATCTTCACCGCGCGCCCGCGCTCCGAGGAGATCGTGGACACGCGGTCGACCGCATCCTTGAACACGGCGCGCTCGACGGTTAGCCGCTTGTCGTTATTGGCCGGGATTACGCGGGCGTAGTCGGGGAAGGTCCCGTCGATGAGCTTCGTCGTCAGCAGGGCGTCGCCGAAGGAGAAACGCATCTTGTTGACCGAAAGCTCGACGAGGACCTCGCCCTGCGCGTCTTCGATGAGGCGCTGCACCTCCTGCACCGCCTTTTTGGGCAGGATAACGCCCGGCATGCCCGCGCAGCCTTCCGGCGCAGGCAATTCCAGCCGGGCCAGGCGATGGCCATCGGTTGCGACCGCGCGCAGCATCAGCTGCCCCTCGACCTCCATCGCATGGATATAGATGCCGTTGAGATAATAGCGGGTCTCTTCGTTGGAGATGGCGAATTGCGTCTTCTCGATCAGCCGCTTGAGGTCGGCCGGCGCCAGGGAAAAGCGGTGGCTGAAGTCGCCGGAGGTCACATCCGGAAAATCGCTCTCTGGCAGCGTCGACAGATTGAAGCGCGAGCGGCCCGAGCGCAGCGTAAGCTGCCCGGTCTCGCCTGAACCATCGAGCGAGACCTGCGCGCCTTCAGGAAGCTTGCGGACGATGTCGTAAAGCGTGTGGGCGGGAAGCGTGGTCCCGCCTGCCTGAACGACCTCGGCTGGCGCGTTCTCTGTGATTTCGAGATCGAGGTCGGTCGCCTTGAGCGTCAGCGCGCCATCGCGCGCGTCGATCAGGACGTTGGCGAGAATGGGGATCGTTGTGCGCCGCTCCACCACTCGGTGAACATGGCCCAGCGCCCGCAAGAGCGCCGCTCTCTCGATCGTGACCTTCATCGCCTTGGGAACCGTCTCGTCTTATTGGGCGCCGGGCGCCAGGACGGTGACTTTGGCAAGCCAAAGCAAGAAGCGCAAGGGCCGCGAGGGCGGGGCTTGTGGAGAAATTGACAGCCGAGCGGGTGGCGAGCGGCGTCGCGCTATGTATGATTTGCTTCTTGTCTGTGGCGCCTGCCGCTCGCGGCTTTCGAGCGCTCGAGCCGCTTCCACTGTGCGCGCAATTCCAGCTCCTTGCCGAGCTCCACGATAAGCGCAGGGACCGAGACAGCGAGAAGCGCGAGAAGCGTCGCCGCGCTCAAGAAAGCGAACATGCCTGGTCTCCCCTCTTTTCGCCACGCCAGGCGAGGCGTTTGCGAGGATAACGCTTCAAGTCCGCCAGAGGTTGCGTCTGGCGGGGGCTGGTCCCCGAATTTCTTAACTGGCCCTTAAAGCGCCTTTCTTAAATTGAATTCAGTAAGCGAGAGGCTGCGGCGGAAAGCCTCGGGGCGAAGATCATGGCGCGTGGCAGACGTCAGGAACCGAGGTTCGACGACGAGTTCGACGATGGCGCGTTGCGCGCAGACAGGCGTCCCTCGCCACGTTCCCGCCGCGCCGCCGCGCACGAAGAGCCGGAGGAGCCGCCCGAGCCCGCCGAACCAAAAAGGCGAACGGGATCTATGATCGGCGCTCTTTTCTACTGGGGCTTGACCCTTTCCATCTGGGGCGTCGTCGGGGCCGGGGCGCTCGCGGTCTATTACGGCTCGCAACTGCCGCCGATCGACCAGCTCGCCGTGCCAAAGCGCCCGCCGAACATCGCCATCATGGGCGCCGATGGCGAGCTGCTCGCCAATCGCGGCGACACGGGCGGAGCGGCGATCCGCATAACCGACCTGCCGCCCTATCTTCCCAAGGCCTTCACCGCCATCGAGGATCGTCGCTTCTATTCGCATTGGGGCGTCGATCCGCAAGGCATCGCGCGCGCGCTGCTGCGCAATGTGACGGGCCACGGCGGCATGCAGGGCGGCTCGACGCTGACTCAGCAGCTCGCGAAAAATCTGTTCCTGACGCAGGAGCGAACCATTTCGCGCAAGATCCAGGAAGCGATCCTGGCGCTATGGCTGGAGCATAAATACTCTAAAGACCAGATTCTCGAGCTCTATCTCAACCGCGTCTATTTCGGATCGGGCGCTTACGGCGTGGAGGCGGCCTCCGAGCGCTATTTCGGCCATAGCGCAAGGACGGCGACGCTCTCGGAATCCGCCGTGCTCGCCGGGCTGATGAAGGCGCCGAGCAAGCTCGCGCCCGACCGCAATCCAGAAGGCGCGAGCGAGCGCGCCGCGCAGGTCATCACGGCGATGGCTCAGGAGGGGCATATCAGCGAGGCCATGGCCAAGGCGGCGCTCGCTCATCCGGCCCATGCGACCAAGGAGCAAGGGGCGGGCTCGGCCAATTACGCCGCCGACTACGTCATGGACATGCTCGACGACACGATCGGCGCCATCGACCAGGACATCGTCGTCACCACGACCATCGACCCGCGATTGCAGGCGGTCGCCGAAGGCGCGTTGAAAGAGGAACTCGACAAGAAAGGCCCGAAATATGGCGTCTCTCAGGGCGCCATCGTCTCGATCGACCCCAATGGCGCGATCCGCGCGCTGGTCGGCGGGCGAGATTATTCCGAAAGCCAGTTCAACCGCGCGGTTTCCGCCAAGCGCCAGCCGGGCTCGTCATTCAAGCCTTTTGTCTATTTGGCTGGCCTGGAGCATGGCATGACGCCCGACTCCGTGCGCGAGGACGCCCCGCTCAACATCAAGGGCTGGACTCCGGAAAACTACAGCCACGAATATTTCGGCCCGGTAACCCTCACCAAGGCGCTGGCGCTCTCGCTCAACACGGTTGCCGTGCGCGTCGGGCTGGAGGTCGGCCCCAAGGCGGTGGTGAAGACCGCGCATCGGCTCGGCATCCAATCCGACCTCCAGCCCAACGCCTCCATCGCGCTCGGCACCTCGGAAGTGACGCCGCTGGAGCTCGTCGCCGCCTATGCGCCCTTCGCCAATGGCGGGATCGGCGTGCAGCCGCACATCATCACGCGGGTGAAGACAGCGAGCGGCAAGACGCTTTATCAGCGCAAGGGCGCCGCCTTCGGCCGCGTGATCGAGCCGCAATATGTGGCGATGATGAACACGATGATGCAGGAGACTCTGCTCACGGGCACGGCGCGCAAGGCGTCCCTGCAGAGCTGGCAGGCGGCGGGCAAGACCGGCACCAGCCAGGATTTTCGCGACGCCTGGTTCGTCGGCTACACGAGCCGGCTGGTCACCGGGGTGTGGCTTGGCAATGACGACAATTCGCCGACGAAGAAGGCCTCGGGCGGCAATCTCCCTGTCGAAATCTGGAGCCGCTATATGACCATCGCCCTCCGCGGCGCGCCCGTGGCGGGCCTGCCGTCGGGCAGCTGGCGCTCGGAGGCGGAGGAGATCGTCGCCAAGCCCCTCGACGAGCTGATCGGCATCTTTACGGGCGGGGAAAATCAGCCCGCGCCCGCGCCGCCGCCAAAGCCGCAGAAACAGGCGCCTTCCCGTCAGATACAGGATCAAGCCGCCGAGGCGCAGCCAACGCCTCCAGACGAAACTGCGACAATTTCTTCCCCGCCGCGCGGTCGCGCCGCCCCTCGGGAGATCGAAGATTTGCTGCCGCCCGAAGATATCCCCAACGCCGGCGCGGTCCCTCCGCCCAACCCGCGTGGACGACGCCCGGCCGCGCAAGAGAGAAACATCTTCGAGCAGCTTTTCGGAGGCGGCTGAGCTGGGCGCGGCCGCTCAGTCGGACGTAATCACGATCTGCGGCATTTCATCGTTTTCCGGACGATCGAGCCCATCCTCCTCGGCGAGCTGGACGCCCGTGATGCAGACGTCTTCCCCGTCGATCACGACCTCGATCTTTTCCAGCGTCGCGCCGGCGCAAGGGCCGTCGTAGCATTTGCCGGTCGCAGGCTCGAACAGAGCGCCGTGCTTGCCGCAGACGATGGCGCGGTGGCCCTGATCGAGAAAGTGCCCTGGCTGGAAATCGATACGCGCCCCCTGATGGGGGCAGCGGTTGACATAGGCGTAGTAGTTCTTGCCCTGGCGTACGATGAAAATTGGAAAGGGCGCAGTCTTGTCGCCGTCTTGGCGCGCGAGCACGAATCCGATGGCGCCGCGTTTTGCGACGTCATTAAGGTGACAGACGGCGAAGAGTTCGGTGATCGGCATGAAGGCCTCCATGGCGGGGCTGGCCGCCCCCTTCGCCAAATGGAAGCAAAATCCCTGCCTTTACCGGAAACCAATTTGAATAGGGGGAATATATGAAAATGGCCCAAGCGCCCCCGGCCCTCGGGCGGGGCCGGGTGGAATGACGCAACCTTTAGTGCAGGCTGACCATGGTCAGATCGTTTTCGCGCGCATTGCCGATCGCGCCCTCTTCGGAGTCCGCGAGCACAATGGGGGCCCCGTCGGCCCCGATCAGAGCGAAAATGGTCAGGCCCGGCTGAATATGCGGCGCTTGCGGATAAAGACGGTTGACGTCTTCCGACCGCATGGTCCTCACATAGGCGATCATACCGTCGCCGAGATTGGCGAACTGCTCCGGCGTCAGCAGGGGCACCTTGCGCTCGAGAATTGTTTTTTCTTGCATTTGCTCCTCCTCGGCGTCAATGGAGACCCGCCCGTCGACGCCTGCCCGCGCAGCACGTCTTGCAGCTAAATGTGTGGCGCTTTGGACTAGTTTTAAAGAGGGCTGCGCCTCATTTGCTGCTTCAATGCAAGGGAGCTGGGGCGCCGCCTAGCCGCGACCGCCGCAGGATGAAGGCGAGCGGCGCAACCGCCGCTGACACCAACGCCAGGACGAAGAAAACGTCGATGTAGGCGAGAAGCATGCTCTGTGCCGAAAGCTGGCGCGCAATCCAGGCGAAAGCCTCCCGTTGCGCCTGCGCTTGGCTTGCCCCCAGGGAGGCGAAGATATCCGAGAGGTGGCGTAGCGCGAGCTGGTACTGGACATCGGATGAAACGATCTGCTCGGCGAGCCGGCTCGTATGAAACTGCTCGCGCCAGGCAAGCACATTCTGTGCGAGCGAAACCCCCATGGAGCCTCCGACATTGCGCGCGACATTGATGAGCGCCGAGGCTTGATCCGTCTTGTCGGGCGGCGCCCCGTCATAGGAAGCGGCCGTGATGGGAATGAAGACCAACGGCAGGCCGACGCCGATATACATTCGCGAGCGGGCGAAGAACCAGAAATCGAGATTGCCTGAAAGTTGAGTGAGGGTGAACATCGCGAGCGAAACGATGATTGCGCCCGTCGCGATAAGATATTTGGGTTGCACCCAGGTCGAGAGGCGGCCGACGACAAGCATCATGACCATGGTCACCAAACCGCCAGGCGAAAGAACGAGACCGGCGAGCATTGCCGTATAGCCGAAATTAAGCTGAAGCAGCTGCGGAAGCATCTGCGTCGTTGCAATGAGGATGGCGCCGATCGCCATCATTACGATGAAGCAGGAGCCGAACTGACGTGTGGCGATGAGCCTGATGTCGACAACCGGATTGCTGTGCTTGATTTCCCAGGGGATCATCAGCAGGAAGGAAAGGCCGCCAATTGCTGCTGTGGTCAGGATAAAGCGCGACGCGAACCAGTCTTCGATTTGCCCCCGGTCGAGCGTGACTTCGAGCGCCCCCAGAAAAGTCGAGACAAGCAGAAAACCGGTCACATCGAAGGCTTCGCGCGATTTTTCCCCGGCGTCGGGGGGGATGAGCGCGCCGACCAACGCCATGGAGAGCAGCCCGATCGGTCCGTTGACTAGAAAGCACCAGTGCCACGAGAAGTTGTCGGACAGCCAGCCGCCGAAGGTCGGTCCGACGACCGGCGCCACGACCACCGCGACGCCGAAGACCGCGAAGCCTTGGCCGCGCTTGTCGGGCGGGAAGGCGTCGGCGAGAATGGATTGCGACACAGGCACCATGCCGCCGCCCCCGAGACCCTGCAGGATTCGGAAGAGCAAGAGAGAGCGAATGTCCCAGGCCATGCCGCAAAGGATCGAGCTCGCGGTGAAGAGGCCCAGGCAAATCAGAAAAAACCTTTTGCGGCCCAAGGAGCGCGCGAGATGGCTGCTCGCCGTGAGAATGACCGCGTTGGAGATGAGATAGGTGGTGACGACCCAGGTGGATTCGTCGGCGCTCACAGCCATGCCGCCTGCAATGTAAGGGAGCGCGACATTGGCGATCGTCGTGTCGAGCACTTCCATGAAGGTTGCGACCGAGACGACAACGGCGATGGCCCAGGGATTTCTGGGAGGATTAGAATTCACAGGGCCGCCCGCAGCCGCTCATAAAGCGAGGGCTTCGGATCGACCCGCACAACCGGCACGACGGACATGCCGGGTCCGAGCGCGACATCCTGAGGCGGATTTTCGAAGACGATCTTCACAGGCACGCGCTGAACGATCTTCACATAATTGCCCGTGGCGTTCTCGGGCGGCAGCAGCGAGAAGGCGGCGCCGGCGCCAGGCTGGATGCTGGCGACACGACCCTCCAATGGACGATTGGGATAGGCGTCGATCGTGATCCGCGCTGGCTGTCCGACGCGCATATTGTTCAATTGAGTTTCTTTGTAATTGGCGGTGACCCAGATGTCGTCCGGCACGAACATGGTGAGCGCGGCGCCAGCCTGCGCATATTGCCCGACGGCGGCGGTCAGCCGAACGATGCGGCCGCTCTGTGCGGCGGTGACTTTCGTGTAGCTCAAATTGAGCTCGGCTTGCCGCGTCTGGGCCTGCGCTTCGGGGAGGTTTGCATCAGCCGTCTCGCGCTGCGCGGCCACGGAGCCGAGCTGCGCCTCTGCGGCGGCGACGCCCTTTTCCGCCCGATGGCGGTTTGATTGCTGTTGCTCGAGCGTCGAGGTCGTCTGCTGCTCCCGCTGCACCGTGCCGGACCCGCGCTGGACCAATTTGCGGGAGCGGGCCGCTTCCTGCTGAGCGAAACGCAACGCTGCCTCGGCCTGCGCGACTTCCGCGCGTGACTCGCCCACTTGAGCGCGCTGCGAGGCGATTTGAGAATCGACATTTTCAAGCGCCGACCGCGCCGCCGCCTCACGCGCCTGGGCCCTCTGGAGCGCGATGCGATAGTCCCGCGGATCGATCATGGCGATGACCTCGCCGGCGCCGATATGCTGATTGTCTGTTACTCGGACCTCCGTCACATAGCCGCTAACCTTCGGCGCCACCGCAAACTGGCGCGCATCGATGAAAGCGTCGTCCGTTTCCTCGAAGTGGCTCGTATAGTCCCAGTAAAGATAGCCAACGGCTAGAAGCGCGAGAAGCAGCAGCGCCCCAAAAGCGATGAGAAAGGGACGCCTCCGCGGCCTCACCGGCGCCGGCAGGGGCTTCTGACGGTTCCGGCTGGCGAGGAATTTCAGCCTCGCGTTTGAGAGTGACTGCCCGTCGCGTGTCTGCCGTCGCCATCGCCGCATCGCTCCGGTCTGCCTGGGAAGGCAGATAGGTGCATCTAGCGCGAAGGACCGGAACTTCAGGCGCTGGCGCCTGGATTTCACGCGGACTGCTACAAGGCGAGCGTCAAACGGCCAGGATCTTCCAACGTCTCCTTGACCCTCACCAGGAAGGTCACCGCCTCCTTGCCGTCGACGAGGCGATGATCGTAGGAAAGCGCCAGATACATCATGGGTCTGATTTCGATTTTGCCGTCGACGGCGACGGGACGCTCCTGGATTTTGTGCATGCCGAGAATGCCCGACTGGGGCGCGTTCAATATGGGGGTCGACATCAACGAGCCGTAGACCCCGCCGTTGGAGATCGTGAACGTTCCGCCCTGCAAATCGGCGATATCGAGCGTTCCTTCGCGCGCCTTCCTGCCGAGCGCGGCGATGCTCTTCTCGATCTCGGCAAGCGACATGCGATCGGCGTCGCGCACCACCGGGACGACGAGACCTTTGTCGGTGCCGACGGCCACGCCGATGTGGCAGAAGCGCTTGTAAATGATGTCCGTCCCGTCGATCTCTGCGTTCACGGCCGGGATTTCCTCGAGCGCCTGGCAGCAGGCTTTCACGAAATAGGACATGAAGCCCAGCTTCACGCCGTGCTTCTTCTCGAAGAGCTCCTTGTATTTGTTGCGCTGGGCGATCAGCGCCGACATGTCGACCTCGTTGAAGGTCGTCAGCATCGCTGCGACGTTTTGCGCTTCCTTCAGGCGCCGAGCGATCGTCTGGCGCAGGCGCGACATCTTCACGCGCTCTTCGCGCGCCGAGTCTTCCTGCGGCGCCGGCGGGCGCTGCGCTGGCGCGGGCGGCGGCGCTTCGATGGCGGGCGCCGGCGCCGCAGGCGCGCGGGCGGCAAATTCTATCACGTCGGATTTCAGCGCCTGACCGCGCTTGCCAGAGCCCGCGATTTGCGAGACGTCGATTCCCTTCTCGGCGGCGATCTTGGCGGCGGCCGGAGATGGGGGCATGGATGTCGCGACCACAGGCGCTGGCGCGACGGCTGAAGCAAGCACAGGCGGTTGAACCGAAGCAGGCGCGGGCGCCTGGGCGGGAGCGGGCGCCGGGGTCGGCTTTGCGGCGGACGCGGGCGCAGGCGCCGTGGCGGCGCCCGCGGGCGCGATCTGGCCAAGCAATGCGCCGGGCTGGACCGTCTCGCCTTCCTTGGCGACAATCTCCGCGAGCACGCCGGCCGCAGGGGCGTTGACTTCGAGCGTCACCTTGTCGGTCTCCAACTCGGCCAAAGCCTCGTCGGCGCGCACCACGTCGCCCGCTTTCTTGAACCAGCGGCCGATCGTGGCCTCGGTGACGGATTCGCCAAGCGTCGGAACACGAATTTCGGTCATCGATAATTCCTCGTATGTCTCAGCTCGTCGGCAATTCCTATTGAGGCGTCACTGGCGGGTCGCGGGGGCGGGACTTTCAGGCGGCGAACGCGTCATCCAAGAAGGCCTTCAGCTGCGCGAGATGCTTGGACATGGCGCCGGCGGCCGTAGAGGCCGAGGCCGGGCGCCCGACATAGCGCGCGCGCTTCGCCTTGCCGCCGACCTGAGTCAGCACCCATTCGAGATAAGGCTCGACAAAGAACCAGGCTCCCATGTTTTTGGGTTCTTCCTGGCACCACACGACCTCGGCGTTCTTGAAGCGCGACATGGCGGTGACGAGGCTTTTCAGCGGGAAGGGATAAAGCTGCTCGACTCGCAGCAGGTACACGTCGTCGATCCCTCGCTTCTCACGCTCTTCGAGCAGATCGTAATAGACCTTGCCAGAACAGAGGACGACGCGGCGGATGCTCTCGTCCGCTTTCAGAGTCGCCTTCTCGTTCGCCGCCATCTCCGCGTCGTCGAGAAGGATGCGCTGGAAGCTCGACGCCATGCCCATTTCCCCGAGACGCGAGACGCAGCGCTTGTGACGCAGCAGCGACTTCGGCGTCATCAGGATGAGCGGCTTGCGCATGTTGCGATGCAGCTGCCGACGCAAAATGTGGAAATAATTCGCAGGCGTCGAGCAGTTCGCAACCTGCATATTGTCTTCGGCGCAGAGCTGCAGATAACGCTCCAGGCGCGCGGAGGAGTGCTCCGGCCCCTGGCCCTCGTAGCCATGCGGCAGCAGGCAGACAAGGCCCGACATGCGCAGCCATTTACGCTCGCCCGCCGAGAGGAACTGGTCGAAGACCACTTGCGCGCCATTGGCGAAATCACCGAACTGCGCCTCCCAGAGCACAAGCGCATTGGGCTCGGCGAGCGAATAGCCGTATTCGAAGCCGAGCACGGCTTCTTCCGAGAGCATCGAATTGATGACCTCGAACCTCCCCTGAGCCGCCGCAACATGATCGAGGGGGACGTAGCGCGCTTCCGTCTCCTGGTCGATGAGCACGCTGTGGCGCTGTGAGAAGGTGCCGCGCTCGCTGTCCTGGCCGGAGAGGCGCACGTTATGCCCCTCGGCAAGCAGCGTGCCGAAGGCGAGCGCCTCCGCCGTCGCCCAGTCGATCGCCGCGCCTGCCTCGATTGCAGCGCGGCGGCTGTCGAGGAAACGCTGGATGGTGCGATGGAGGTGGAAGTCCGGAGGAACCTTGGTGAGCTTCTCGCCGATATCGCGCAGTGTTTCGAGCGCCGCGCCGGTCTTCCCCCTGCGCTCGTCCTCGGAGGCCTGATATCCAGGCTTCAAGCCGGCCCAGCGGCCGTCGAGCCAGTCCGCCTTATTTGGCCGATAGCTCTGGCTGGCTTCGAGCTCGGCTTCGAGCCGCGCGCGCCAAGCCTCCTTCATCTTTTCGGCCTCGGCCTTTGTGAGCTGGCCTTCGTTGAAGAGCCTCTCGCCATAGAGATCGAGCGCCGTGCGATGCGCGCGGATCTTCTTGTACATCAGCGGCTGCGTGAAGCCGGGCTCATCGCCTTCATTGTGGCCGAACCGGCGGTAGCACCACATGTCGATGACGACGGGCTTCTGGAATTGCTGGCGGAATTCGGTCGCGACGCGCGCCGCAAAGACGACCGCTTCAGGATCGTCGCCGTTCACATGGAAAATCGGCGCCTCGACCATTTTAGCGACATCTGACGGATAGGGCGAAGAGCGCGAGAAGCGCGGATAGGTCGTGAAGCCGATCTGATTGTTGATGATGAAGTGCACCGAGCCGCCGGTGCGATGTCCCTTGAGACCCGAAAGGCCGAAACATTCCGCGACGACGCCCTGGCCAGCAAAGGCAGCGTCGCCGTGAATGAGGAGCGGCAGCACGGCGCGGCGGTCGCCAGAATGCTGGTCTTGCTTCGCGCGGGTCTTCCCCAGCACGACCGGGTCGACGATCTCGAGATGCGACGGATTGGCGGTGAGCGAGAGATGGACCTTGTTGCCGTCGAACTCGCGATCCGAGGAAGCGCCGAGGTGATATTTGACGTCGCCGGAGCCTTCCACTTCGTCGGGCAAAAAGGAGCCGCCCTTGAACTCGTGAAAGAGCGCCCGATGCGGCTTGCCCATCACCTCGCAAAGCACGTTCAGGCGCCCGCGATGGGCCATGCCGATGACAATCTCCTGCACGCCAAGCGCGCCGCCGCGCTTGATGATTTGCTCCAGCGCGGGAACCATCGCCTCCGCGCCGTCGAGGCCGAAGCGCTTCGTGCCCGTGTATTTGACGTCGAGGAATTTCTCGAAGCCCTCGGCTTCCACGAGCTTGTTGTATATCGCGCGCTTGCCTTCGCTGGTGAAGACGATCTCCTTCTTCGGCCCTTCGATGCGCGCCTGCAGCCAGGCTTTCTCCTCTGGGTTGGAGATGTGCATGAATTCGAAGCCGATCGAGCCGCAATAGGTGCGGCGCAGGATCGTGACCATCTCGAAGACGCTGGCGTAGCGCAGCCCCAGCACGCCGTCGATGAAGATTTTGCGGTCGTAGTCTTCATCCTTGAAGCCGTACGTCGCCGGATGCAGCTCGCCATGGTCGGGGCGCTGCTCGAGGCCCAAGGGATCCAGATTGGCGTGGAGATGGCCGCGCATGCGATAGGCGCGGATCATCATCAGCGCGCGCACGGAGTCGCGCGCGGCGCGTCGTATCTCTTCGGCCGTGGCGGCCGTGGGCGGCGGGATCGGCGCCCCTTTCGCGGGTGGTTTTTGGGCGGGCGCAGAAGGATATTCCCCCGTGAGCGCGCTCACCCATTCGCCGTTGGCCGCCGGCGGCCAATCTGGGCGGGCCCATGACGGACCGGAAGAAGCAGGCTGCGCCGCGCCCGGCGCTAAGCCCATCTCGGCGAAAAATTTCGCCCATTCGGGGCTGACCGAGGAAGGGTCGGCTTCATAGGCGTCGAGCAGGCCTTCGATATAGGCCGCGTTGGCGCCCTGCAGGAAAGAAGTTGTTGCAAAGCCGTGATTTTGGGGAGAACGCGGGCCGCCCGGAGCCCAGGGTCCGGCCACGCCATCGGTTTCAAGACGCGCCATTTTCTCGCTTCTCTCGAAGAAGCCGACGACGGCGCGCTCGCGAGCATGCCAACCCGCCGCCGAAGGCTCGATCTCAAGGCGCCGCCGGCTTGCGGCGTCGCCCCTAATTTAAGTTCTCGGAGGCGATAAAGAAGAGGCGCGGCCGCGCCTAACCTTTGAGCACCTCCACCAAAGTCTTGCCCAGGCGGGCGGGGGACGGCGACACGCGGACGCCGGCCGACTCCATCGCCGCGATCTTGCTCTCGGCGTCGCCCTTGCCGCCCGAGATGATCGCGCCGGCATGGCCCATACGACGGCCGGGAGGGGCCGTGCGGCCGGCGATGAAGCCTACCATGGGCTTCTTGCGGCCGCGCTTGGCCTCGTCTTTCAAGAATTGGGCCGCGTCCTCCTCGGCGGAGCCGCCGATCTCGCCGATCATGATGATCGACTTCGTGGCCTCGTCCGCGAGGAAAAGCTCCAGAATCTCGATGAAGTCCGCGCCCTTGACCGGGTCGCCGCCAATGCCGACGGCGCTCGTCTGGCCCAGGCCCTCGCGGCTCGTCTGGAAGACGGCCTCATAGGTCAGCGTCCCGGAGCGCGAGACCACGCCCACCGAGCCCTTGGAGAAAATATTGCCCGGCATGATGCCGATCTTGCTCTCGCCGGCCGTGACGACGCCGGGGCAGTTTGGCCCGATGAGGCGCGACTTGGAGCCCGACAGCGAGCGCTTCACGCGGATCATGTCCTGAACCGGCACGCCCTCGGTGATGCAGACGAT
>JAMBEQ010000039.1 GCA_024506175.1 Methylocystis sp. | reverse complement strand
TAGGTCTGCCCGACGCCGGAAATATCGTCCTTCTCGCCTTCGACCGTGAAAAGCCCCGTGCGCTGGATCGCCTCGAGTTCGATCAGCTCGCCGCGGTGGCGGAGCAATCCGAGCGGCAGTTCGTGCTTGATGAAAATGCGTTCGACGGTCTGCAGATAGAACTCGGCGGTCAAATCCATCACTGCGAGATATTCATCATAGAAGTCGCGGTGTTTTTCGGCTGAATCGCCGTCGCCTTCGACGAGATGATTGAACATTTCGAGATGCGCCGTGACATGGCGCTCGATGTTCATCGCCATGAAGCCTGAAAGCTGCAAAAAGCCCGGATAGACCTCGCGGCCCATGCCAGCGTGCGGGAAGGGCACGGAATGAATGCAGTGCCGGCGGAACCATTCGATGCCGCGTTTCTCGGCGAGCTTGTTCACGGCCGTCGGATTGATGCGCGGGTCGATCGGCCCGCCCATGAGAATCATCGACTCAGGGACAGCAGGGTCGTTTGCCGCCTCCAAGGAGGCGATTGCGCAGATCAGCGGAACGGACGCCTGGCAGACTCCCAGCGTGTGGACCGGCCTTCCGTCCTGCGAGAGATGGATAAGCATCTCTTCGAGATAGTCTATGTAATCGTCGAGTTCGAAGGCGCCCTCGATCAGCGGCACGGTGCGCGCGTCGGCCCAATCGGTGATGTAGACGTCGTGGGTCGGCAAAAAGGCTTCAACCGTGCCGCGCAAGAGGGTCGCGTAATGCCCTGACATGGGCGCCACGATCAGGAGCTTGGACTGTTTAGGCGCCTCGCCCTCGAACTGCCGATTGAAGTGCAGCAGACCGCAAAACGGTTTGATCCAGACATGTTCCTCGACAACGGCCACCTCGGCTCCGTCCACCTTCGTGGCGTCGAGGCCAAACATCGGCTTGCCGTAGCGGCGCGTCATGCGCTCGAAAAGTTCCGCGGAAGCCGCGATGCTGCGGCCGAATGAGGTGTGCGAGAGCGGGTTGAGGGGGCTCTTGATCGTATGGAGCAGCGCGTCGGTGGCTGCGCGCGCGGGCGCGAAAGCCAAATGCAGCATCTCGTAGACCTGGTACGACATCCGATCCATATTCACGCGTCTCCAGGCAGCTTTTGCTGCCATGTTGCACTGCACAACGCTCGCCTAAGATATTTCGAAACCCGAAAAAATGAAAGGGTAAGGTCTACCTCGCTCCGGGGCGGCCAAAACCCAAGAAATATGTCTTGACTAACTAACGCCCGCGAGCGCTGCGGCGAGCATAATAAGCCAAAGCATGGCAAGCGCGGCCTTGTAAATCGCTAAAGCGCGAAAAATATCGTCGGCCGTGGCCTCTCTGCGTCCGGCCCCCAAGGCTGCCCCGTCGACGTAAGACCCTTGATAGCGACGCGGGCCGCCGAGCGAGAGCCCAAGGGAACCGGCCATCGCCGCCTCCGGCCAGCCGGCGTTGGGAGAGGCGTGTTTCGAGGCGTCGCGCCGCGCCGTCTCGTAAGCGGTGGGCGCGTCCACCCCTATCGCCCAGGCGGCGATGACGATGAATCCCGCCGTAACGCGGGCGGGGACGAGATTGAGGAGATCGTCGAAGCGGGCGGCGGCCCATCCGAAGGCGAGGTAACGCTCGGATTTGTGGCCGATCATGCTGTCGGCGGTGTTGACCGCCTTGTAGAGCAGCGCGCCCTTAAGGCCGAAGAGGGCGAGGAACAAAGCCGGCCCCACGACGCCGTCGGAGAAATTTTCCGCCAGGCTTTCGATTGCTGCGCGGCCGACGCCGGCTTCGTCCAGAAGGGCCACGTCGCGGCCGACGATCCTCGAAACCTCCCGCCGCCCCTCTTCGAGGGAGATGCAAAGCCCGCGCGCCACGGCGGCGACATGCGTATAAAGGCTTCTTTGTGCGAGCAGGGTCGAGGCCACGATAGCGATCACGACCGAGCCATAAGGCAGGGAGTGGGTCGCTCGCTCGACGATCGCTCCCACAACCAGCGCCGTCGTCGCGAGCAAGACGAGCGCCGCGAGGCCCTTCGCGCGGCGCAAGGCAAAAGAGTCCGCTTGCAGGTTGAGGCGTTTATCCAGCGCCGAGATGAGCGCGCCCAACCAGGTGACAGGATGGCCGGCGCGCGCGAAGACCCGGTCGGGGTAGCCCGCGAGCGCCTCGATCACCAGCGCCAGGACGGCGACGCCAAAATTCGTCACGCCGAAAGCGCGAGCGAAGCGAAGCAATCCAGAGCAGCCCTGGATTGCTTCGCCGCTTCCGCGCCTCGCAATGACGACGATGGCGTCATCCGATCACCGCCCGAAGAGGCCCGTGATCGACGCTTTGGCGAGCGCATTGCCGTTGATCGTGAAGCCGGCGGTGGCGGTGCGGCCATGGGCTGCGTCGCCGAGCTTGTCGATCTTCAGCGCATAGACGGTGAAAACATAGCGATGCGGCTTGCCGGGCGGCGGGCAAGGGCCGCCATAGGACTTGTCGCCGAAATCGTTTTCGAGCTGATGGGCGCCGGGCGGCAGATTTTTGCCCGAGGCGTCGCCCGCGCCCTGCTTGAGCCCGCGCACGTTCGGCGGAATATCGACGACGAGCCAGTGCCAGAAGCCGGCGCCGCCCGTCGGCGCGTCCGGATCGTGCGCGAGCACGGCGAAACTCTTCGTGCCGGCCGGCGGGTCGCTCCAGGTGAGCTCCGGCGACAGATTGCCGCCCGTGCAGCCGAAGGAGTTATAGACATGCTTCATGTCGATGGTCTTGCCATCGGCGATGTCCGGGCTTTTCAGCTCGAAGGCCTGGGCGCCGCCGGCGTCCGCCGCCGCGAGCGCCGCAAAGGCGAAGAAGGACGAAAGGCTGCGTTTCATTTAGCCAAGCTCCCTGTCGGTGAGTGCGGCGCCTCTTTTAGCGGATCGCGCGGCCGGTGTCGCGCCGGGTCGCGAATTGATAAGGAAGCGTATGACGGAACCGCCAAAAGACCGCCCGCTGCGCCGGGGCTGGACCACCGGGGCCTGCGCCACTGCGGCCGCGCGCGCGGCTTTTGAGGCGCTCGTCACTGGCGCGCCGCCGCCGGACCCCGTGGAGATCGGTCTGCCCTCCGGTAAGCGCGCAGCCTTCGCTCTAGCGGAATTCCGGCGCGGCGCTGATTATGCTCGCGCGAGCGTGGTTAAGGATGCAGGCGACGACCCGGACGTCACCCATGGCGCGCTCATCCGCGCCACGGTGCGCCGCGCGGCGCCGGGCGCGGGCGTCTCCTTCGAGGCCGGCGAGGGCGTGGGCACGATCACGCGCCCCGGCCTGCCGCTGCCGCCGGGGGAGCCGGCCATCAATCCGGTGCCGCGCCAGATGATGCGCCAGACGATCGAAGAGGCCGCCGCAAAGCTCGGCGTTGGCGCGGACGCGGTCGTTGAAATTTCCGTTCCCGGCGGCGAGGAGATGGCCAAACATACGCTCAACGGCCGCCTCGGCATCTTGGGCGGGCTCTCAATTCTCGGCACTACCGGCATTGTGACGCCGTTCTCCTGCGCCGCATGGATCGACAGCATTCATCGCGGCGTCGATGTCGCGCGCGCAAGCGGGTTGACGCATATTGCTGGCGCGACCGGCTCGATCTCCGAGGCCGCCGTGCAGAAGCTTTATGGCCTGCCCGACGCCGCTCTCATCGAGATGGGCGATTTCGTCGGCGGCTTTCTCAAATATCTTCGCACGCATCCCGTCGAGCGCGTCACCATCGGCGGCGGTTTCGCCAAGATGACCAAGCTTGCGCAGGGGCGGCTCGATCTGCATTCGGGGCGCTCGAGCCTGGATCTTGCCCAACTTGCCGAAACGGCCCGGCGCGCCGGCTCCGATGAAGAAACAGCCTCGCGCATCGCTCAGGCCAACAGCGCGCTCGACGCCTTTCTGATTGCGCGCGGGGCGGGCGTCGATCTCGCGGCCCCTGTCGCGCGGGGCGCGTGGGAGACCGCGGCGCGGGCGCTCGGCGCTTGCGAGACGAAACTGGAAATCATTGTCTTTGACAGGCAGGGCGGCCTGTTAGCGCAAACAAAACTCATGAGACCGCACGATGTGTGAATGGATAACGCCCGTCTTTGCGAGTGAAGCGAGGCAATCCAGACGCCGCGTCGTGGCTTCAGATTGCGCCGTCGCTTACGCCTCTCGCAAAGACGGGGAGCGGGCGCCATGAACAAGGAAAACCCCCATCTCACTTTCGTCCTCGGCGGCGCGCGCTCGGGCAAAAGCGCCTATGCCGAGAGACTGATCATGGCCCATGCGCCGCCGTGGATTTACATCGCGACCGCACAGGCCTTCGACGATGAAATGCGTGCGCGCATCGACACGCATCGCGAGAGGCGTGGCGGCGATTGGCGTACGGTGGAGGCGCCACAGGCGCTGCCGGAAACAATCATGGAGGCGCCCGCGGAGGCGCCCCTCCTGGTCGATTGCCTTGCCATCTGGCTTTCCAACAGAATGTTCGTCGAGGCGAATTTGATCGCGGACCGCGCAGCCCTGATTTGCGCCTTATCGAAGCGCGGCGCGCCTACCGTCGTTGTCTCGCCGGAGGTCGGACTGTCGATCGTGCCCGAGAACCCGCTCGCCCGCGCCTTTCGCGACGCCGCCGGTCTGCTGCATCAGGAGGTCGCGAAGATTTCCGCGCATGTGGCCCTGGTGGTGGCGGGTTATCCGGTGAAGGTGAAGTGAGGGCGCAAACGCGTTATGCACCCCCCTCCCTGTCCCTCCCCCGCTAACGCGGGAGAGGCGGCGATTCACGATCAGCAACGCCATGAGGCCCGCGCCTGCTCCCTCTCCTGCGAAGTGGGGGAGGGGGCTCAAGCCCGCGCCGCTTTCAGCCCTTTTTCCAGATCGGCGAGAATGTCGTCGATATGCTCCAATCCGATCGACAGCCGAACATAGCCCGGCGTCACGCCGCTCGCGAGCTGCGCTTCCTCGCCGAGCTGCGAATGGGTCGTTGTCGCGGGATGGATCGCGAGGCTGCGCGCATCGCCGATATTGGCGACGTGATAGAACATCTCGAGCGCGTCGATGAAGCGCCGCCCCGCCGCCGCCCCGCCCTCGAGCTCGAAGCCGATAAGCGCGCCATAACCACCTTTCAGATATTTATCGGCGCGAGCGCGCGCTTGGCCGGTTTGATGTGAAGGATAAATCACCTTAGACACTTCGCTGCGCTCGGCCAGGAAGTCCGCGACCTTCTGCGCGTTCGCCACATGGCGCTCCATGCGTAGCGTCAGGGTCTCTATTCCTTGCAGCGTGAGGAAGGCATTGAACGGCGAGGGCGCCGAGCCGAGATCGCGTAGCAGCGTCGTCCGCGCCTTGATGATGTAAGCGATCGGGCCCAGCGGCTTCACCGCCTCCACCCAGACGGTGCCGTGATAGCTCGGGTCGGGTGTGTTGAGCGCAGGCTGGCGGGCGGGAAATTTCTCCCAGTCGAAGTTGCCGCCATCGACGATGGCGCCGCCGATCGCGGCGCCGTGACCGCCGAGATATTTCGTGGTGGAATAGACGACGATCGCCGCGCCATGGTCGAATGGACGCGAGATGATCGGCGCCGCCGTGTTATCGATGATCAGGGGAATGCCATATTTACGCCCGATCGCCGCGACTTCCGAAATCGGAAACACTTGGAGCTTTGGATTGGGCAGGGTTTCGGCGTAATAGGCGCGCGTGCGGTCGTCCGTCGCGCGGCGGAAATTCTCTGGGTCGGAGGGATCGACGAAGCGCACCTCCAAGCCCTGGTCTTTCAGCGTATTGGCGAAGAGATTCCAGGTGCCGCCATAGAGATCAGTCGAGGAAACAATATTGTCGCCGGCGCGCGCAATATTTTGAAGTGCGAAGGCCGATGCCGCCTGACCAGATGACAGCGCCAGCGCCGCGGCGCCGCCCTCGATCGCGGCGAGGCGCTCTTCCAGAACGCCAGTCGTGGGATTGCCGATGCGCGTGTAAATCGGCCCCAGCTCTTTAAGCGCGAAGAGATTTGCGGCGTGCTCCGTGTCACGGAACTGGTAGGAGGTTGTCTGGTAAATTGGGACCGCGACGGCGCCAGTAGATTTATCTGCGCGCCAGCCGGCATGAAGCGCAAGCGTTTCAGCGTGTTTTGTCTCTATCGCCATGACGGGTTCCTCCCAGAGGGCTGAGTAAACGAAAAGCGTTCATGAGGCGATATTTTCTTGCCGGCGCGGTTTGACCGCCCATCTTAGCTCCTCAAGGGGCTCGCGATCGTCGTCGTGGGGGAGACGGCAGGAGTCGAAACGCCATGAAATCATTTTTCGTGATCTCCGCCTTCCTGGCGGCGGGCGCGTTCGCGCCAGCGCTGGCGCAGGATCAGGGAGATCCCAATCCGCCAGCCATCCCTGGCCCGCTGAAAAAGCCCGCAATGAACCAGGGGGCCGGCCAGACAAGGCCGACCGTTGTCTCTGAGGCAACCGGCGACACATCAGGGCCCGCGGCTGGCTCGAACGTGCAACCGCCAACGGTGGTGCAGAAGGAGAATCGGGAGGCAATGAAATATGCCTCGCCGGAGGGCGTCGCGGGGCCGAGTGGAACGGCTGCTGGGTCGCCTGGCATTGAAGCAAAGCGCGGCACGCAGGGCGGAAGAGAGTGGCTGCCGCCTGAGGAGATTCAGCGCAAGAAGCCCTCTATGTAAGACGGTTTCCGCCTGAATAGCCCGCGCCGGGGCTGGTCATCCCCGGCGGGGTGGAAGCGCCGCCGGAATCTAGAGCAACAAGGATGAGCGCGACCTTCCTGTGGGGCGCCAACAATATGCCGCCCCACAGGAAGGTCGCGCTCATCCTTCCCATTTGAGGCGTCTCTCGCTTTCCGCGTTCCTTTCGCGGAGCAACGGCAGCCGGAGGGAAAATGTGCTGCCGCGACCAAGCCCTTCGCTCTTCGCTTCCAGCCTGCCGCCGTGTTTCTCGGCAATGCGGCGCGCAAGGTTCAAGCCAATGCCGAGCCCCCCGTTAGAGCGCTCCCGAAAAGGGTCGACTTGTTCGAACATTTCGAAAATCGAGTCGAGCCGATCTTCCGGGATTCCGACGCCGTTATCGCGCACCGATACGACCGCTTCCGCGCTGATACGCAATGCGGTCACATCGATTCGGCCGCCATCGGGGGTGTATTTCGTGGCGTTGTCGATCAGGTTGGCGACAACTTGGATCAACCGTGCGGGATCGCCTTTCACGAATAGCGAATCCGCAGAAATAGACGTTGTCACTTTGTAGCTGCCCAAGCAAAACTCACTTGCTTCGATCGATTGCTCGACAACGCCTCTCAAATCGAGAATCTCTTTCTTAATTTCAATCTTCCCTGTCGCGATGCGTCCGGTTTCCAGCAGATCATCGACCAAGCGAGTCAATTGTTTGAGCTGCCGCCCAACGATTGGCCGCAGTGCGGGCGCGGCGGCGCCGCCTGTCCTGGCGATGGCCTGAAAACCGTTGCAGATCGCAGCCAGCGGATTGCGTAATTCATGAGCAAGCATGGCAATGAATTCGTCCTTGTGCCTCAGGCATTCGCGTAGGGTCCGTTCCATCCGGGACCGCGCAATGGCGATCGACACGAAGTGACTTAGCGTCTCGATTGTCTCGACCTCGGATTCCGTAAACGCCCCACGCGTCCGGGAACCAAAGGAAAGCATGCCGATAACCTGGCCTTGGGTGAGGAGCGGATAACAACAATAGGCGGTAAGGCCGTGGGCGCTCGCCAATTGCTTGCGGAGATCCTGCGCTGCGCACGCGCCCCCGCATTGGCAGATAAGACAGCCCCGCCTGGCGGTTCGGTAATCGAGGCTCTCGAATTGGCGAGCCTCCTCTTCGGACAGTCCGGCGAACGCATTCAGCCGGAGTCCGTTTGTCTGCTCGTCTACGAGAAAATTGAAAAAAAACTGGCAACTGAGGTCGTTCATCGCCTTGCGGCAAAGGGTTTCGATGACCGTTTGCGGGTCCTCGACTTGCAAAAGCTGGCCGGCGGCCTCGGACAGAAACGCATTCCGGCGCGCGCCTAATTTCAAAGCCTCCTCTTTCGCATGGCTGCGCTCGGCGCTGTCGAGGTAAGCTGGGGGGCCGAGGGCTTCCAGCAGCGCTTCTTTGTCCCACCCCGCTCGCGTGACGCTGTGGCTGACGACAGCGTAGCCGAGGAGAACGCCGTCCAGATTGGTCAGCGCAGAGAAAAAATGCCGCAGCAGCAAGCCGGCGCCGGTTCGAAAATGGCGCAGGCGGATTTCCATTTCGCCGCGAGCATCCCTGACGACCTTGGGCAGAAAGTGTCCCAGAACAAAAGGATGATCTTCGACGAAGAAAAACGCGCTGATATCCAGCTCTTGGAGCTCGTCGAGGCTATCGAGCCCCACCATGCTCAACCCGGCCCGGTTGAGGTAGAGCGGAGAAAACAATGGGTCGAAGAAGCCCATGAATTCGCTGCT
Source organism: Methylocystis sp. (assembly GCA_024506175.1). Taxonomy (GTDB): domain Bacteria; phylum Pseudomonadota; class Alphaproteobacteria; order Rhizobiales; family Beijerinckiaceae; genus Methylocystis. Next base: position 25,014 of record JAMBEQ010000039.1, on the reverse strand, counting down.
GTTGCCGACCAAGTGCTCGAATACGTGCCGATCCATTGCCTGGCCTTTTCACGGGAAAGGAGCGAGGTGGCGTCGCCGCCAGTCTTCGGCGCATCTCTTTTCCATCCAAAGAACCAACCAATAGCGCAAACTCATGCGGGTAGAACAACTGGTATAAATACTTATGTTGCAACATGTTGGCTTGTGCGCTGCTGGACGGACGCGGCCGTTCTGCTCGCGGCGCAGGCGATGGCGAAGGCGTATTCCAGCGCCGTATCCTCCAGCGCCTCGAAACGTCCCGATGCGCCGGCGTGGCCCGCGCCCATATGCGTATGAAGCAGCACAGGTCCACCGCCGCGCATCGTCGCGCGAAGCTTCGAGACCCATTTCAGCGGCTCCCAATAGGTTACGCGCGGATCGGCGACGCCGGCGATGCAAAGGAGGGGCGGATAATTTTGGGCGCGAACGTTGTCGTAGGGAGAATAGGCGGCGATGCGGTCGTAGACTTCCGGGTCCACGATAGGATTGCCCCATTCAAGCCATTCGGGCGGGGTCAGCGGCAGCTCGTCGCGCAGCATGGTGTTGAGCACATCGACGAACGGCACACCCGCGATAATGCCCGAGAAAAGCTCGGGCGCCTCATTGGCGATCACGCCCATGAGCATGCCGCCAGCTGACGCCCCCTGCGCGACGATGGCGCCTTCGTGTGTATAGCCGCTGGCGATGAGGCTGCGCGCGCAGGAGATGAAATCGGAGAAGGTGTTGGTTTTCTTCTCGAGCTTGCCGTTCTCGTACCAGCGCCAGCCCTTGTCGGTTCCGCCGCGCACATGAGCAATTGCATAAACGAAACCGCCGTCCACGAGGGAGAGAACATCCTCGTTGAAATCCGCCGAAAGCGAACACCCATAGGCGCCATAGCCGTAAAGCAACAGCGGCGCCCCGTCGCCGCTGGGCGAAAACGCCGCGCCATGCAGCAGCGTGATCGGTATGCTCTCGCCATCCGGGGCGGGGACGTAAAGTCGGCGCGTGACGTATTTCTTCGGATCGTGCCCCGAAGGTATTTCCTGTCGTTTGCGCAGCACGCGCGTGCGCGCGGCCATGTCGTAATCGTAGGTTTCATCCGGCGTCGTCATGGAGGAATAGACGAAACGCAATTGCGTCGTGTCGAACTCCAGCCCCGCGTCGAGCTCGAGCGCATAGGCTTCTTCCTCGAATCCGACCGCGTGATCTTCATTGGTCGAAAGATCGCGCACGACGATGCGCGGCAGCGAATTCTCTCGCAGCATCCACACGAGATAGCGCCGATAGACAGTAAAGGTGACGATCATCGCGCCGGCGCGATGAGGAATGACATCCGCCCAATTTGGGCGCTGCGGCGCAGCAAGCGGCGCGATGGAGATACGGAAATCATCAGCGCCGTCTGCATTGTTGTGGATAAAAAGAAAATCTCCCTGCGGCTCGACCTCATAGCGCAATTTGGGCTCCCGCTTCGCGACAAGGCGCGGCGGCGCGCTCGCGTCGGCGAGATCGACGAGCCAGCATTCGGAGGCGTCGTGGCCGCGGATCGTAACAATCGCGAAACGTCGGCAGCGGCTTTCCGTGAGCTCCACGAACCAAGCCCCATCCTTCTCTTCCAGGATGAGGCTGTCGGTCGCTGGATCGGAGCCAACGATATGGCGAAAGACCTGCGCCGTGCGATGGTTCTCATCCAGCCGCACATAATAGAACGACGCTGAATCGACGTTCCAGACGACGGAACCATCCGTGTCGGTCACGACGTCGTCGCGATCTTTGTCGTCGCAGAGCGCGCGCGTGCGAATGGCGTAAAGCTCGGAGCCCTTGTCGTCGACGCTCCAGGCAAGTTGGGCGTGATCTGGTGAATGCGCCGTGTCGCCGATATCGAAAAACGCCTGGCCTTCCGCGAGCCGCTCGCCGTCGAGCAGCACGGTCTCTGGCCCGCCGTCGCGCGGGATTCTGCAATAGAGCGGGTGCTCGGCGCCCTCGCGAAAGCGCCCGTAATAGGCGTAAGGGCCGTCCTTGTCGGGGACGTCGGCGTCGTCTTCCTTGATGCGGCCGCGCATCTCCTTCAGCAGCGTCTTGCGCAGCTCCTTCAGCGGCGCGACGACCTTTGCGCAATAAGCGTTCTCCGCCTTCACGAGAGCGGCGATCTCTTTTGGCAGCGCCGCCGGATCGCGCAGAATCTCGCGCCAATTATCCGCTGCGAGCCCGGCGTAGGGATCGTCCAGCACGCGCCCATGAATGATCTTTCCGCTCGGGCGCTGGGGGGCGATCGGCGGTTTCGCCGTCAGATCGAACTGCGCTAATTCTCGTCTCTCGATCATTCCCTCTCTCGCGCTCTTAAGCCTGCCTGGAAAACACGACAGCCAGGCCACGACATTTTCCAGGAAATGTCATAATCTGGATCCCGGTTCATTCGCGCAAGCGTCGGGCCAGGGAGAGTCACGAAGCCGCGCGGCCGGCTTCTGCAATCACGAAGAAAAGAGATCATCATGTACCAGAGCACCAAGATCTTTTCCATTGTCGGCGCCTGCGTCGCGCTGCTTACGGGCGCGGCCGCCCATGCCGAGACGGCGTGGAAGCCCCCGCTCGAAATCCAGAAGGCCAGCGACGCCGTCGCGACGGAGACCGCGGCGCCTGCGGCTCCCGCTCCCACCGCTGCTGCGCCGGCCGCGGCTCAATCCAAAGCGGACAAGGAAAAGAGCTGCAACGAGCAGGCCGCAGCCAAAGGCCTCAAGGGCAAGGCCAAAAAGCAGTTCAAGGCCGAGTGCTTGAAATCCTGAATGGTTCGCTAGAACGGCTCGAGTGGGTCATTCCCGCGGGCCGCAAGCCGACCGGGAACCCAGCGCCAAAGTAGCGCTGGTTTTACCCTAGATTCCCAATCGCTCGCTCGCAGGAGCGATTGGGAATGACGATCATCCATGAAAACTTGAACGCCCCGCAGCGCGGGGGCGGTTGCGACCGGTCAGTAGACGCGCTCGATGCAGAAATCCACCACCTCGAGCAGCGCGTCTTTCCAGGACGACTGAGGGAAAATCTCCATCGCGTCACGCGCGATCGCGCCGTAATGGGCGGCCCGCTCGATCGTGTCGTCAAGCGCCTTGTGCTTTTTCATGAGACCGCAGGCGGTCTCGACGTCTCCGTCGTTGATCTCGCCCTTCTCCAAGGTGCGCCGCCAGAAGTCGCGCTCTTTCTCGCTGCCGCGGCGGAACGCCAGCACCACGGGCAGAGTGATCTTGCCCTCGCGGAAGTCGTCGCCGACATTCTTGCCGAGCTTGACTGATGAGCCGCCGTAATCCAGCGCATCGTCGATGAGCTGGAAGGCGATGCCGAGATTCATGCCGTAGCTGCGCGCGGCGGCTTCGTCGGCCCTGGGCTTGCCGGCGAGCATGACGCCGACTTCGGCCGCGGCTGCGAAAAGCTCGGCCGTCTTGCGGCGGATGACGCCCATATAGGCATCCTCGGTCGTGGTCGTATCCTTGGCGGCGTTGAGCTGCAGGATCTCGCCTTCGGCGATGACGGCGGCCGCCTGGGAGACGACGGTGAGCGGCGGGATCATCCCCGGCTCCACCATCATCTTGAAGGCGTGGCCAAGCAGGAAGTCGCCGACGAGCACGCAGGTCTGGTTGCCCCAGAGCATGCGCGCGGCGATCTTGCCCCGGCGCATGTCGGACTCGTCCACGACGTCGTCGTGCAGAAGCGTCGCCGTGTGCATGAACTCGATCCCGGCGGCGAATTTGAGATGGCCATCGCCCTCATAGCCGCACATGCCGGCCGTCGCGAGGACGAGCATGGGCCGCAGGCGCTTTCCGCCCGCCGAGATGAGATGATTGGCGACCTCCGGGATCGTCGTGACGTCGGAGCCCATGCGTTGGATGATGAGCTGATTGGTGCGCTCGAGGTCCGGGCGGATCAGCTCGAGAAGATTCTCGAGGCCCGCAGCTTTCTTCTCTTCGAGCGGAATAACGATACCCACGAACCCCCCTACGGCCTAAGCAGCTAGTTGCGCGCGAATTTACGTCCTTGCGTGCCTACCGGCAAGTCGAGCGCGCGCGCGGCTGGCTGTCCGGCGTTATTTCACCGGCTCTTCGGTTTGGGCGGCCATCGCCCGGGCCAGCCGCTCGCTCTGGTTGGCAAGCCGCGCGGCGACCCTGGTCAGGCGGCGGGCCGCGTCATTCTCGGCTGCGCCGCAGAAATCGCCGATCGCCAATTCCAGACCGCGGCAGCAAACGGCTAACTGGTTCAGCCGCGAGGAGAGCTCCGCCGGGGCGACTGGGCCCTTGTCTTTAACATTGCCGTATAGGCTGATCGTCATGGTCAGGCCTTTGTTTTCTTGGGGCTGGCCTCTAGCGCGCTTTCCGCTCGCGTGGAATCATGCGAGCGATAGAAAATCGCGCAGAAACAAAATTTTGGAGCGCATTCTTGTCGCAAGAGCCTGTCAACTTTTGCGGAATGCGCTCTAGGCATGCGGCGTCTTGCCACAAGGGGGCCAGCGTAGAGTTAATCGGATGGCTAAAATTTGACCGGCCGCTTGAACGTCGCCGCGCGGATTTCGACGCAAGCGCCTAAAATCCTTTGGCAAAAATCGGAAAATGGCGGCAGTTAAACGTGTTTCATGATTGTGGACAGCGCGGATGAGCGGCGAATTGGCGGACGGGTTTCTGGACGGGCGGGTGCGGATCAGGCAGGGACGCGGTCATCGCGCCGGCCATGACGCCGTGCTGCTCGCCTCCCTCACGCCCCCGGACCAGACCGGCCTGATTCTCGACATCGGCGCGGGGGCGGGGGCTGTGGGGCTGATGGCGGCGACGCTGGCGCCCGCCGCGACGATCGGCCTCGTCGAAATCGACCCCGAGAGCTGCGCCCTGGCCCAGGGAAATGTCGCGCTGAACGGGCTCTCCGAGCGGGTTTCGGTTCACTGCTGCGACGTGATCCTGGCCAAGTCGCGCCGCGAGGCGGGTTTGGTGGATGAAAAAGCCGCGCTCGTCCTCACCAATCCGCCCTTTTACGAGCAGGGACGCGTGCGCGTGACACCCGACCCGGAAAAGGCCCGCGCCCATGTCGCCGCCGCGCCGCTGTCGGAATGGATTCGCGGCGCTTTGGCCTTGCTCGCTCCCGGTGGCGCCTTCGCCATGATCCACCGGGCCGACGCCTTGTATGAATGCCTTGCCGCGGTCGAGGGGCGACTCGGGGGCGTGACGGTGCAGCCGGTTTACGCGCGCTTCGGCGCGCCGGCGGTGCGGATATTGATCAGGGGGGTGAAGGGGTCAAGGGGCCCGATGGCGGTGCTCGAGGGGCGGGTGGTTTGAAACGGTAATTGAGGGGCCCAGCGAACCTCAGCGTGCGGATTTTTGCGCCAACTGGCGCCGTTCCTCGTGGTTCCCGATCGCTCGCTCAGGCGAGCGTCGGGAACGATCGCGACCTCATCGAGGAGCCCTTAGTTCAGGGCGCCACTCTTACTGCACGATGCTCGCGCGCACGATCAGCTTTGCGCCGTCGCATTCGGCGTAGCCGATCAGGCCCTGGCTCTGCGTGCCGCTGCCGGCCGGCGGATGCCCCTTCCACACGCAGTTCTTCTTGCCATCGGAGCGGTTTGTCATTGTGACAGTGTAGTTGACGCCCTCGACCGAGCCGTCGAGCTTGTAGGTCAGCATGGCGCCATTATCCAATTGCATCGAGGCGTCGCCGTTGATCTTGTTCCCTTCCGTCTTGACGGTCCAGGAGCCCTGGGCGCCCTTGACGCCGCCAATGTTTTCCTCGGTGACGAGCCAAGTGCCAGCTAAGGCGGGGCCGCTCAAGGCCAGGACGGCCGCCGCCGCCCAAATAAATTTCTTCACGATCTCCTCCCTCTTATGCTTTTGCGACATAGTGGCCGCCGTTCCCTATCAACACAAGAAGAAAGACACGGCGCGCCCTGCGGGGCCTTCCCTATCGGCCAGCGCTGATTGAGATCAGCGCTCCCTCCCGCCGCACCATGTCATAAAGCGCCGCCGCATGGCCCGGCGAAAGGCGCACGCAGCCATGCGACGCTGGGCGCCCCAGGGAATGGGTCTGATAAGTGCCGTGGATGGCGTAGCCGCCGGCAAAGAAAATGGAATGCGGCATGGGCGCGTCGTCGTATTTCTTGGAGTAATGCATGAGCTGCAGCGACTTGGCGGAGAAGCTTCCCTGTGGGGTCCGGTAGCCGCGCCGCGCCGTCGAGACCAGCCAGCTATAGCTTCCGTAGGATGACGTCACATGCATCCGCTGGCTCGCGAGATCGATATGCACGTGCACGGCGGCCCGCGCCGCTTCAGGCGCGGCGGCAAGGGGCAGGGCGAGGAGCAAGGTCAAAAGGCGCAAGGGAGCCTCCCACGCAGGCAAAACACGCTTTGGACGCCGACGCCCCCGCGCAAGCAGGCAAGGAGCCGCCCGCCTGGAAGCCAATTTTCATATGGCCCAGTCGGGCCGCGTCCAACTTGGCTGGACGAGTTAAGCCGGCGGCGCGCCTTTCTGCTCGCTCCGCTCGGCTTCCGAGGTCAGATACCGCTCGAGCGCCGATGGTCGGCGGCGCCGCGCATTGGCGAGCACGGCGTCGCTATAAAAGCCTCGCGGCCCGCCGCTCGCCGCTAAGCCCTCGAGCCCATAGCGTGCGGCGCGGGCCCTCGGCTTGATCGCTGCGAAGAGGCGCGACTCGACTTGCGAGACGGTGACGTTGTCAACGACATAGGCGCCCTTCCGGTCGACATGGGCGATCTCGTCGCGCACCAGGCGGTTGAGAGTGGCGATGAGATTGTCCTGCACATTTTGCGGAAGCGTTCGCAGCGCCGGGTCTTGTGGGTCGATGGCGCTCATATCGCCGCGCAAGGGCTTGGCGGTGCGCAGCATGGCCTTCATGGCGCGGATCTCGGCGGGCTCCTCCTCGTCGTCCGTTAGATCCATCGGCGTCATGAACTGGCGCCGCTCGCGCGCCTCGAAGCCGCGTTTGAAGATTTCCGAGAGGAATTTCATGATGAAAAGGAAAGCGTCCTGCGCCATGGCCACGCAGATCGCCATGGTCGAATCCGGCGTAAAGCTCCAGAACGCTTCCCGAGCCAGCTCGAATTTGTTGCGCTCGCTGGAATGCGCGCGGACGTATTCGTCGCTCTTCTTCAGCAGTTCGCGCACCTTGTCTTCGCTGAGGCCGACCGCCTTGCCGGCGACGACGCAGGCGTCGACGAGGCCCTTCGCCGCGTTGAAGCCATCGGCGGCGGCCGTTTTGTCCGAGCTCGGGGCGGCGCGAATCTTGACGACGATCGCGCTCAGCTCGTCCCGCAGCCCGGTCTCCAGCCCGCATTTCTTGTCGAAGCTCGCGCGGGCGGCGATCGCCTCGTCGCGCGCCGAGAGCAGATCGCGCGCCTCGCCCTGCGGCTCGCAAGCGAAGTCCTGGGCCACATTGGCGGGCAGAGCGCTGGACTGGCGCGCGGCGGCGAAGATCGGCTCGCAGAGCGGCTTGGCCTCATGGACGCGCGCCCATGTCGGCTCCACGCGAAGCTGATCGCGCAGCGCCGTGAGGTCGCGCAGCGCAGCGTCGAAATCGACGGACGCTTCCGCTTTTGGCATCGGGCGCTTGGCGGCGGCGCCTGCGAGCTCGGCCTTGTGTTTGTACGAAACCGCCTGACCGGCGAGCGTCTCGCGTTTCTTCAACGCGGCGGCGCGCTCGGCCATGGGGCCCGCGAGCGTCTGGCGGATGGCTGTAGCGCGACGACTTGCTTCCTCGGCCTTGAGTCGATGCGCATGGCAATTCGGCCCGCAAACGGCGCCTTTATTATCCAGCCCGTGCTCGGCGTCGACGGCGAGCTGCTCCTCCTGCCGCGCCTTCACCCCGAGCGCGGCCATCTCTTCCTGCTTGGATTTTATGATCTGATCGAGATTCTCGACATTTTTTTCGATTGTTTCGATTTCCGCGCGGGTCTCGTCATATTGGCGACCCGCCGCCTCGGCGCTTTCCAGCTCAGCCGCCGCCTGCTGCGCCGCTTTCGCCAGCGTCGCTTGCTGGGCCTCCTGGCCCTTGCGAATCGCCTCGCGCAAGGCAGGGCCCGCGGTCCGCGCCGTGTCGATCAGCCCATCGAGCGAATCCAGATAGCCCTTGAACGCGGGATCGGCCACAATCTTCGCCGACTGGGCTTCATAGGCGGCGCCAATCTGTTTCGTCGCCGGCAGAACGACCTCAGCCGCAAGCTCCATGGGCTGCAGCTCGGCGGCGATCTTGCGGGAGGAAAGTTTGAATATGTTATTGTAGTAATAAGTAAAAGAGAAAAACGCCGAGATCGAGAAGACAAAACCGAACACAGCCGCAGTGACGAGCGTTTTCACCACCATGCGCTCGCGCGCCATGCGGCGGCGGGCGATCAGCGCCGCGAGATCGGCGCCCAGCGACCACGAGGTCGAGGCTAGCATCACCAGCACGGCTGTGGTGGCGACAAGCGTGCCCGCGACGCCCACCACATCGCCCTGCTCCTTCTGCATGATGTCGATCATGCCCGAGGACGTGGTGTAAAATACCCAGGCGAGGACGGGGAGAGTCACCGCCATTCCGATGCGGCCGAGGTCTATCTCTCCCGCCCAGAAGCGCCTGAGCGGCGCGGAGAGCGCGTTGAGCGCGGCGAAGCGGCGCGGAGCCTGGATTTCGGCCGGCCTGGCGGGCGGGCTCGCAACTGTCATCAAAAAGCGCTCCTCCTAGCGCGCTTTCCGCTCGCATGGCTTCATGCGAGCGAGAAGAAATCGCGCCAAATCAAAAGCCTGGAGCGCATTCTGATGACAAAAGTCTGTCAACTTTACGGAATGCGCTCTATGAGTCCCCCCACACCGCAATGCTTGTTGCGATGGAATTGAGACCTATTTTTGCTGCTTGGCAAGCCGGATACAAAGCAATCGGCCTGCGGCTTGGGAGGTCGATCGGGTAGCCCGGAATCTGGGGCTGCCGCTGGCCGGAGCGCCAGGGCGGGACGGGTTTTCCTCTTCCGCCTTTTCGTGCTAGACGGCCAGACCGGCGCGACGATCGCGGCAGGATGCGCGCCGGCGCCTCTTGTCTCGCGGCCCCTTGAAGGTTCGCGCACCACAGCAGGAACAAGCCGTGTCCATACCTTTTCGTTATGTTGCGAAGATCGGCGCTTATATCGTCAAGCAGCATCTTTTGGGCAGAAAGCGCTATCCGCTCGTCTTGATGCTCGAGCCCCTCTTCCGGTGCAATCTCGCCTGCTCGGGCTGCGGCAAGATCGACTATCCCGACCATATTCTGAACAAGCGGCTTTCGGTCGAGGAATGCCTGGCCTCCGTCGAGGAATGCGGCGCGCCCGTCGCGGTCATCGCCGGCGGCGAGCCGCTGCTGCACAAGGATCTGCCGCAGATCGTCGAAGGCATCACGAAGCGTGGCAAATTCGCCATCGTCTGCACCAACGCGCTGCTGCTCGCCAAGAAAATAGACCAGTACAAGCCCTCGCCCTATTTTACCTGGTCGATCCATCTCGACGGCGACAAGGAAATGCACGACCGCGCCGTGAGCCAGGAGGGCGTCTACGAGCGCGCGGTCGAGGCGATCAAGCTCGCCAAATCCAAAGGCTTTCGCGTCACGACGAACAGCACCTTCTTCGCCGACGCCGATCCGGCGCTGGTGGCGAAGTTCCTCGACGAGACGACGGCGCTCGGCGTCGACGGCATGACGGTTTCGCCCGGCTACGCCTATGAGCGCGCGCCCGACCAGACCCACTTCCTGAACCGCCAGAAGACCAAGGAGCTGTTTAGAGACATTCTGCGCCGCGGCCGCGGCGGGCGTGCTTGGCAGTTCCAGCAGTCCGGCCTGTTCATGAACTTCCTGGCTGGCAATGAGAGCTACGCCTGCACGCCCTGGGGCAATCCGCTGCGTACCGTCTTCGGCTGGCAGCGTCCCTGCTATCTTCTCGGCGAAGGCTATGTGCCGACCTTCAAGCAGCTGATGGAAGAGACGAATTGGGACGCTTATGGCGTCGGCAATTACGAGAAATGCGCCGACTGCATGGTGCATTCGGGCTTCGAGCCCAGCGCCGTCGCCGACACTGTGAAGCGCCCATGGAAGGCGGCCGCCGTGGCGCTTTTCGGCGTGCGCACCGACGGCCCTATGGCGGCTGACATTTCGCTCGAGAACCAGCGCCCGGCCGAATATGTCTATGACGAGAACGTCGCCCGGCTCTCAGAGATCCGCGAGCATGAGGCGCGCGAGCGGGCCGAGAAGCGGTCCACAGCGGCCTAAAGAGCCGAATGCCGCGCGGGAATCGATTCCCGCCAGAAGCAACTCGCCGATTTGCTGCGGCGCGCGGAGAAGTTCGCGCGCCACGTATTTTCCATCCACGCCGCCCTCCGGCGTCAGCGCCTTGGCGGCGAGCGGCGGCAGGGCGCGGGCGGCAGGATCGCTGATGGCGCGCAGCGCCACGAAGGGCAGGGCGCGCGAGCGGGCGAACTCGGCCGCGAGATGTGACTCCATGTCGACCGCGTGCGCCCCCGCCGATTCGCGCAGCGAGGCCTTGGTTTTTGTATCCAACGCGGGCGCGTCGACGCCTACGATTGCGCCCGGCACAGCCCTGCAGCCTTTGGCGGCTGCAGCTTCGGCCAGTGCGTCGGAGAGGCGGCCATGCGTCTCGTGTCGCGCTTTCGCGGAAACGACCGTATCCGCAACGATAATGTCGCCCGGACGCAGGGCGTAATCGAGCCCGCCGGCGAGGCCAAAGCTCACGACCGCGGAGAAACGCTTTTCCTGGAGCCGGCCGAGCTCTGCGCGCAACCTCGTCACGCTCGCGCCGCTGCAGATGGCGACAACGCCTTCGCCCGCGACGCAGGCGGCCTCGCGCTTCATGCCGGTGACGACAAGCACGGGACCAGGCGCTTCCCACCTGACCGCTTCCCTGCGTCGGCTCTGAACGAGCGTCATAGCGCCTCCCTGCTACCAACCGCCATCTACCTCCAATGTTTCGGAAGGCGAAGTCAACGGTAAACAGGGAAGCGGGCAGGGGCTAGAGCGCATTCCGCAAAAGCTGACAGACTCTTGCGATAAGAATGCGTTGAGATCTTAGATTTTGCGCGATTTCTTATCGCTCGCATGATTCCATGCGAGCGGAAAGCGCGCGAAGGGCAGCGACAGGCGTAAAGGAAGCGATCCACAGCGTTGGCCGTCTCTCGCCCGCGCCTTGAGGGGAGGGGCGGGGATGTGGGTCGACAATCTTTGGCGTGTTCGCCGTTGGGCCCCGCCCGACCCCGCTGTCGCGGGGCCAGGGGAGGAAGCGGACGAACCGAGATTACCGGGGAAAGCGCCTTACAACCCCACCTGCACCCGCTTGCTGTTCGTCTGCAGTAGGTTGCGGTAGCGCGCGAGCGCCCAGAGCGGGAAGAATCTCCGGTAGCCGTGGTAGCGCAGATAGAAGACGCGCGGGAACCCGGTCGCCGTGAAGCGCGCCTCTTCCCAAAGCCCATCCTGGCCCTGCGTCGTCTGCAGATAGGCGACCCCGCGCGCGACCGCCGGATGATCGACGTCGCCCGCGGCCATCAGCCCCAGCAGCGCCCAGGCAGTCTGCGATGAGGTCGAGGGCGCCTGCTCATAGCCCCTGTAGTCGAGCTTGTAGCTCGACAGATCTTCCCCCCAGCCGCCGTCCGGGTTCTGAATCGAGACGAGCCAATTCACGGCGCGGCGATAGGACTCATGCTCGTGCGGCAGGCCGGCGGCGTTGAGCGCGCAGAGCGCCGACCAGGCGCCATAGATGTAATTGGCGCCCCAGCGGCCGAACCAGGAGCCGTCCTTCTCCTGCTCCTTCAAGAGATATTCGACGCCGCGCCGAAGGCATTCGCTCGATTCCACCGTATCGCCGAGCTGCGCGAGCATGGAGACGCAACGCGCCGAAACGTCCACCGTGGGCGGATCGAGCAGGGCGCCGTGGTCCGCGAACGGAATGTGGTTGAGGTAGTGGTAGACGTTATCGGCGTCGAAGGCGCCCCACCCGCCGTTCTTCGACTGCATGCCCACGATCCACTCCTTCGCGCGGGCGATGCGTTCGGCGTACGGCTTCCCCTCTTCGCCGCTGGTCAGCCGGTCCATGGCCGTCGCGACCACGGCCGTGTCGTCGACATCGGGGTAATGGGCGTTGGCGTATTGGAACGCCCAGCCGCCCGGCCGTAGATTTGGGCGTTGAGCCGCCCAGTCGCCCTGCACGTCCAACACTTGCAGCGGGGCGAGCCAATCGCAGGCGGCGCGCGCCTTCTCACGGGCGTCGTCGTCGCCGGTCTCGAGCAGAGCATGGGCGACGAGCGAGGTGTCCCACACGGGCGAGACGCAGGGTTGGCAATAGGCTTCAGTCTCATTGACGACGAGGAGCCGCTCGATCGATTCGCGCGCATCCTTCACGCGCCGGTCGGTCTCAGGGACGCCGAGCACGTCGTACATCAGCAGGCTGTTGACCATGGCCGGGAAGATGGCGCCGAGCCCATCGACGCCGTTCAAACGCTCGGTTGTCCAGCGCTCGGCGAGCTTTATCGAATATTCCCGCGAACGCTTGGGCATGTAGGGTTCGGCGAGGCGCAGCAGCTTGTCGATCTCGCCGAAAATATGCGCCCAGGGCCAGGTTTGATGCTCGCCCTTCGGCCAGACCTTCACCTCTTCCGGCGGCGTCGTAAAGAGTTCCGGTATATGCACGCCCTTTGGGTTCCTGGCGCGCGGCTTATAGGTCATCAGCACGAGAAGCGGCACGAGGACCGTGCGGCCCCAGTAGGAAATCTTGTCGAGATGGAAGGGAAACCACCTCGGCAGCAGCATGATCTCGACCGGCATCACCGGCACCCCGCGCCAGGGGATTTCGCCGTAGAGCGCAAGCAACGAGCGCGTGAAGACATTCGACGTCGCCGCGCCGCCATGGGAGAGGATCGCTTCGCGGGCGCGGGCCATATGCGGGGCGTCGATGTCGTCACCGATCATTTTGAGCGCGAAATAGGCCTTCACGCTCGCCGAGATGTTGAGGGCCCCATCCTGAAAGAGCGGCCAGCCGCCATGGTCGCCCTGCATGCGTCGGAGATAAACCACGATCTTGCGCTCGAGCTCAGCCTCGACAGGCTCGGCGCGGAAGTGACGCATCAGCACATATTCGGCAGGGATCGTCGTATCGGCCTCGAGCTCGAAACACCAATGGCCGTCCGCTTTGCCGAGGTCGAGAAGCGCATTCTTGGCGCTCTGGATGCTTTTTTCGAGCGCATCTGCAGGCGGGGCGTAATTGGCGCAAGCGGCTGCGGTCATGGTTCGTCCTTTTTCCAAAACTCTACGGTCTAAGCGATGCGAAGCGTCGCGGTTTCCGCCGCGTTGGGTCCGCGGGGCTTCACGACAATTTCGACATCCTGCCCCAGCGCAACGAGGAAGCGCAGGAGTCGCTCCAGGGAAAACTGTCGAAGGTCGCCGTGCAGCATTTTTGAAATGTCAGGCTGCCTGACCCCGAAAAGCCGCGCGGCGTCAACCTGCTTGAGGCCGCGCTCCTTCAGCAAAGCCTCGATCTTATGGACGAGCTGCGCCTTGAGGATGCGATCTTCCGCATGCCTGTGCGTTGGCTGGCCTTCGTCCATCGTCATCATGTTCCGGCTACGCTCATGGATCAGCGTTCAGCTATAGTGATTTGACTATATGGTCAAGGCGGGGGGCCGGGCGGCCGGGGCGAACGGGAAGGACTTGGAGCCGCCGAAGGCGGCGTCTCGCAGGACGAGGAAAACGGTTTCGCGCCCCGATGGCCCGTGCTGGGCGCAGTCCTTCGCCGATTCGGAAAGCGCCGCCCGCCTACTCTTGCCTGATCAATCGCGCCGCGAAAAAGCCGTCGATTCCCGCCAGGCGCGAATCCTCGTTGGGCCAGAAGCAGGGGAGCGTGCGCAGGTCGCCGTCGCGGTTGATGAACTCGGAGGGTATGCCTTCTTCAACTCTTATGGGCTCGCGGCGGAAGTCGGGGTTGCGGCGCAGAAAGGACGCAATCTGCTGCTCGCCTTCCTCGGGCTCGAGCGAACAGGTGCAATAGACAATGCGCCCGCCGGCTTTCGTCAGCAGCGCCGCGCGGGCGAGCATTCTGGCCTGAAGCGCCGCGAGCGTCTCTATGTCGCCAGGCTTTTTAGTCCAGGGCACGTCAGGGTGCCTGCGCGCCGTGCCGGTCGCCGAGCAGGGCGCGTCGATCAAAATGGCGTCGAAGGGCGGCGCCTGATAGCCGGTCGCGTCGGCGACCGCGACATCCACGCGAAGATCGAGCCGGGAGAGATTGGCGGTCAAGAGCTTCAGCCGTTCGGCCGAGCGGTCGAGCGCCACCACATGGGCGCGGGCCAGCGCCAATTGCGCCGTCTTGCCGCCCGGGGCCGCGCACATGTCGAGCACGCGCTCGTCGGGCTTTGCTGAAAGGAGCCGGGCGGGCAGAGCGGCGGCGGCGTCCTGCACCCACCATTCGCCATCCTTGTAACCGGCAAGCTCCGCGATGGGCGCACGCGTCTTCAGCCTTACGGAGCCAGTGGGCGTCACAACGCCGTCCAGCCGCTCGGCCCAATCCTGAGGGTCCGCTTTCACAGAGAGGTCGAGCGGCGGCTCCATCATGTGCGCTGCAATGATCGCGCGCGCGGCGTCGTCGCCATAGGTCTTGCGCCAGCGCTGCGCGAGCCAGGGCGGCGCGTCATAGTCGCCGCTGGCGGCGATCTCCAGAAATTCGTCGCGCCGGCGAAGGAGATTCCGCAGCACGCCGTTCACCAGGCCGGCAAAGGCGCTGGTTTTCGGCTCGAGCTTTGTCGCGCGCACGGCGAGGTCGATCGCCGCATGGTCGGCGGCGTCGAGGAAAAGGAGTTGCGCAGCGGCGGCGATCAGCGTGTATTCCAGCCGCCCGGCCTGGCGTGGCAGGCCTTTTTCGAGCAGCTCGCCCAGCGCGTGGCGGATGATGCCCAATCGGCGCAGCGTGACCGTCGCGATCGAGCGGGCGAGCGCCACGTCGCGGGGCTCGAGACCTGTAAGGCGGTTGGGCACGGCTTGCGGCGCGAAACATTCGTCGAGCCGGTGGCCGCCCTGGACCACGTCCCCAATAATACTGGCGGCGGCGAGACGCGCCGGGAGCCCGGGGGTTCTTGCCGCCTCGGCCTCGCGCGCCGCCTCTGCCGGCACAAAACCCTGGCGGGGGGACTGACGCGAGGTTTTCGAACGCCCGGGGAATGATCTACTGTCGCTCAAACGGCCTCTCCGCTGCCCCCGTCTCGCGAATCATAGCACAAGGGGGAGCTAAGGGGCGAGACGCTACGGGAGCGCGACATGCCCGAGAATGAGAAACTCGAAGCCAAGCCAGGCGGGAGGATGGACGATCTGCCGCCGGCCGCGCGGCGCGCCCTCGCCGAAGCCGAGGCGCGCAGAAAGAGCGTCGAGCGCCAGCGAGCGGCCGAAGAAATTGGCGGCCGAGGCGGTCTCGATCCGGCGCGGTATGGCGATTGGGAGGTCAAAGGGCTCGCGAGTGATTTTTGAGGCGGGGGACCGACTGCTACGCCGCCGCCGCGTCGCGGGCTTCCTTCTTGATCCGCTCGACCATGGAGCGCAGGCCATTGGCGCGCTGCGGCGTCAAATGCTCGGCGAGGCCTAGCTGCTTGAAGAGCGGCGCGGCGTCGGTGTCGATGATCTCCCGGGCCCGGCGCCCCGAGTAGAGCGCCAGCACCAGCGCCACCAGGCCACGCACGATATGGGCGTCGCTGTCGCCGCGGAAGGTCAAAGTCGGCGCGCCGGCGGCGTCCTCGCCGCGCGTCGTCTCCAGCCACACCTGGCTGGCGCAGCCCCGCACCTTGTTTTCTTCCTTGTAGGCCTCCTTCGGCAGCGGTTCGAGCGTGCGGCCGAGCTCGATGAGATAGCGGTAGCGATCCTCCCACTCGTCGAGCAGCTCAAAATTGCCGATGATGTCGTCGATGACCATGGCTGTTTCCTTTTCGGCCATTTTATACCAGACGCGCGCTCTTTTCATGCGTTTGGCGAGCCCTTAAGTTTCCGCCTTGTCGAAACCCGCGCGGGCGCGCGCGCCCGAGTTAACGGAGATTGATATGAGCCTCATGTCCCGGTGGCGGGCCCTCGCCGTCGCGATCGCCGCCGCCCTGTCGCTTTCGGGCTGTGGCTACAACACAATCCCGACTTTGGAGGAAAACGCCAAAGCCAAGTGGTCGGAGGTGCAATCCCAGTACCAGCGCCGCGCCGACCTCATCCCGAACCTCGTCGCGACCGTGCAGGGCTACGCCAGGCATGAAAAGGACGTGCTCACCTCGGTGGTGGAAGCGCGGGCGAAGGCGACCTCGGTCAAGGTCGACGCCTCGACCGTCACCGATTCGGAGAAGATGAAGCAGTTTCAGGAGGCGCAGGCGCAACTCACCGGCGCGCTGGGCCGGCTGATGATGGTGACGGAGGCCTATCCGGACCTGAAAGCCAATCAGAACTTCCTGGCGCTGCAGTCGCAGCTCGAAGGCACGGAAAACCGCATCAATGTCGCCCGGCGCGACTACATCGAGGCGGCGCGCGAGTTCAACCTCTCGCTGCGCACTTTCCCGACGCTACTTTGGGCGAAGACCTTCTTTGCGGGGACGAAACCCATGGCGGAATTCACGGCAAGCGAGGCGGCCCAGCAGGCGCCGCAGGTAAAGTTCTAAAATGACCCTGCGCGCGCCTCAGGAGCTTTCCGCGCTTTGCGCGCGCAGCGACGCCATGTGGGCGCATATGCGGCAGGAAGCGGAGGATGGGCTCCGCCTTGATCCGGCGCTCGCGCCGCTCTTTATCGGCGAGCTTTTGAACCGGCACAGCCTCGAAGAGGCGGTGGTCCATCGCGTCAGCGGGCGTCTCGGGGCCTCCGCGCTCGACGCCGCCGCCATCGCCGACGCTTTTCTGGCCGCGCTCGAACGAGAGCCGGAGATCGGCGAGGCGTTCCGCCTCGACCTCGCCGCCTATGTGGAACGGGATCCCGCTTGCAGCCGGCTCATCGAGCCGTTGCTGTATTTCAAGGGCTATCACGCCATACAGGCCTCGCGGCTCGCCCATGCGCTATGGCGCGCGGGCAAGCGCGACTTCGCCTTTTATATCCAGAGCCGAACATCGGATGCGCTCGCCGCCGACATCCATCCGGCCGCGCAGTTCGGCAAAGGCATATTTCTGGATCACGCGACCGGCTTCGTCGTCGGCGAGACCGCGGTGGTGGAGGACGAAGTCTCCATCCTCCATGGCGTGACGCTCGGCGGCACTGGCAAGGTCGCCGGCGACCGGCATCCCAAGGTTAGACGGGGCGTCATGATCGGCGCGGACGCGAAGATTTTAGGCAACATCGAGATCGGCGCCTGTTCGCGCATTTCCGCTGGCTCCGTCGTGCTGCACGCCGTGCCGCCCAATTCCGTGGTGGCGGGCGCGCCCGCCAAAGTGGTAGGGGTCGAGCCCAGGGCCTTGCCGGCGCGGGATATGGATCAGCTCCTACGCGGCCTCGCCTACGACTCCTTCGATTATGTGATCTGAGGCGCCGATGAACTCGCCCCTCGCCTTGGCCGCCCGAGGCCTGATCTTTCTCTACCGCGTGACCTTCTCGGCCTTCGCGGGGCGAAGCTGCCGCTACGCGCCGACCTGCTCCGAATATACGGACGAAGCGATCGCCCGCCATGGCTTCTGGGCCGGCGGCTGGATGGGCGTCGCGCGCATCTGCCGCTGCCGACCCGGCGGCGGCGAGGGTTTCGACCCCGCGCCGGAGAAGTTGCCGGAGAACGCCAGCCCGGTGACCCCCTGGCGCTACGCCCGCTGGCGCGGGCCGTTTCGCTGCGAGGAGATAAAGGACGAGGGCTAGCTCGCCGTCGTTACGACTTCGCCATCAGCTCCAGCGCCAGGCCATAAATCCGTGTGCGTGAAGCCTCCGGCAATGTGCGCAGCACTTCGAGATAGCTTTGCCCCGCCGCGCACATTTTGGCGTCTTCCAGCGGCGGGTCGGGCATCTTGCCGTCGAGCAGCGCGTCGATCTCCGCCTTGTTCAGGCCGCGCGCGGCGAGCGCCGTCTCCAGCGCCTTGAAATCGGCCTCGGTCGGTTGGTCGCGCGCGATGTTCTTGGCCTGGCCGCTCAACATGGCGTCGAGGCTCGCGCTCGACATATCGGCGACGAGCGCGCGCTTCGTGGAGGCGAAGCGCTGGAAGTCGAGATTATTCGCGCCATAGAGGAACGCCACGCACAATTTCTGGTCCTCGCGCGCAATGGCCTGCAAGACCTCCAGCTGCTTGGCGAAAACGCGCGACATGGCCTGGGACTCGGCCTTGGCGGCGAGCGCGCCATGCGACTGACGCAGACGGCGCATCGCTTCCGAGAGGTAGTAGTCGGGGCTCTGCTCCGCCTTTGTGTCAGACAGGCGCGCAGCGAATTCCTTGATCGTTTCCTCGTAATCCTGCGTGAAGGTTTCGCGCAGTTTGGCGAAGAAACGCGCATATTCCGGCGCTCGCGCGATGGTCGTCTCGACCATCTGGCGCGCCGTTCCCTTGTCGGGCGCTGGCGCCAGGGCGGCGATGGGCCCGCTTCCTGGCGGGGGCGGCGAGGCGGCCATGATCATCAGGCCGACCCCAAGGGCGATCGCCACGACGGCGGCGGCGGCGAGGGCCAGAATTCGTTCGATCAGCATATTCAGCCCTTGTCGCGGCGAAATGGGAAGCCGTAACTTAAGCAAAGCGCGCCTTCGTGAAAAGGTTCCTCACGCGCGCCCTTTGCCGAAGCTCGCGAGACGCGCGCTTTCGGCCCGGTGCGCAACGAGCAGCGCGATATGCCGATTGAGATCATAGGTCCAATGGCCGCGCCTGGCGCGTTCCACTCGGAGCGCCCGTTCGATCTCGCGCAGCACCGCCCGTGCGGCTTGAGGCGTTTCAGCCATGATGGTTTCCCGCGGAAGCCGGTGAAAGCGCGACAGCGCATCAAGGCGGTCGTAGCCGGCGAGAGAGGCCGCGAGCGCCGCCTCGACGGCTGGGCGCGCGTTGGTTTTCAGTCGTTGGAAAGCGTCGGACTTGGCGGCGGACATGGCTCTTTTCTCCTTGCGAAGAGCATGACCGCCGGCGAGCGACCGGGGATAGATTTTTTTCCTCTTGAATAGGAATATTATCCAGACTAGCTTTCCGCCGTCTATTTTGAAGGAGGTTACATGCCCTTTCCCTTTCCAGCCCGAACGCCCCGCCCTGTCGCAGGATTGTGCTTCGCCGCCGCCGCAACGGCCGCGGGCGTTTCGGTCGCCGCCCTTGCATCGCCCTTCAGAGGCGCCGCTCCAATCGCACGGGCGCGGCAGCTTGCGGTCTACCTTCATCATGTGGCGTTCGGCGCGAGCCTTTCTGCTTGCGCGCGCCATTTCGGGCGGGACCGCGCCACGGTGCGACACGCCTGCGCGGTCATCGAAAATTTACGCGACAATCCGCTTTTCGATCGCTCGACGGCGCATCTCGAACGGGCGGTCGTCGCCCAGCGCGAAATGGTGATGGCGCTGTGCGCGGCCTGCGATGGAGCGGCGCAATGAGCGGGGCCGATCGCAAGAGCCAGACGGCCGCGCGCGCGCTGCGGCGTCTCCTGCAAGCCCTGGGCGAGCCCAGGGCCGTCGCCGCGCCTAGCGACCTCGATGACGGCATGCTCGTCGTGTCGGCGCCTCGAAATGGGATCACCGTCGTGCGCGCGCGCCTGCCGACGGCGGTCGGCTCCGCCGCCCTGGCCGAGGGCCTCGTGGAGCGGGATGGCGAGGCGGGGCGCCTTCGCCTTTCACAGCCCGGCCGCGCCTTCTTGCGCAGGCTGGCGGCGGACGAGCCGGATCTCGATCCTTTTCGCGCCCAGCATGGCGACGTCGAAAAGCGTGCGATAGAGAAAGGGGCGCCCCCGACTTTCGTCAACGAGGCCGAAAGCCCGCTCGCCTGGCTGGCGAGGCGCAAAGGGGCTAATGGCAAGCCTTTCTTGGAACAGGCGCATATCGAGGCGGGCGAGCGTTTCAGGCGCGATGTCGAGCAGGCGCAAATCCTCCAGCGCGTTACCGCCAATTGGGAGGCCTCGGTTTCGGCGCCGCGGCGCGGGGCGGACGCCGGCGTCGCCGTGACGGAGATCGCCATGGACGCCCGCAAGCGGCTCGCGCGCGCCTGTGACGCCGTCGGCCCCGAGCTTGCCGGTCTTCTCACCGACGTCTGCGGCTATCTCAAGGGGCTCGAGATGGTCGAAAGCGAACGCGGCTGGCCGGCGCGGTCGGGCAAGGTCGTATTGAAGATCGCTCTCGGGCGGCTCGCCCAGCATTACGGCCTGGCCGGAGCGGCCGTCGGGCCGGCGCGGGCGATTGGGACGCTGCATTGGGGGACCGAGGACTACCGCCCAAGCCTTTGAGCGTCGCCGGGCCACCTTCATGCGTGGGTGGAGAGGCCTCCTGTTCGTGGCCCCTTGGCCCTTGACGGACGCCGGTCGGGCAAGGCTTATACCTTGCCCCAAGCGATCGTGACGGCCGCACGATCGTCGCCCCCGATTTCGTCGCTACGTCCTCTCGAATGTGCGGCAGCTTGCAACGCGTCGCTTTCGGCGTAACAAGGCAGGACTCTTTCGATCCTGCGGGGAAGGGAAACCGGGGCAGCCCGGCGCTCCGCAAGAAAGACCATGCCTCGGAAACAACCTCAGCCTGGAAAAAGTGAATGATCGCTGATCGTTACGACTTCAAAATTTCCGAGGAACAGTGTCGGGAATTGTGGAAACGCCTCAACGTTTACGCTTGGGACGACTCTTCGCCCAAAGCTGAGTCGTACATCATCGACACGCCGCCCCCGACCGTGTCCGGCTACCTGCATATGGGGCACATCTACAGCTACACGCAGACGGACCTCACCGCGCGCTACATGCGGATGGCCGGCCGCAACGTGTTCTACCCGATCGGCTTCGACGATAATGGACTGCCCACCGAGCGGCTGGTCGAAGCCACGCGCAAGATCCGCGCGGCCGATATGTCGCGTGAGGAGTTCGTGCGCATCTGCCATGAGGTCGCACAGGAGGCCGAGGAAGATTTCCGGGCGCTTTTCCGCTCGATCGGCTTGAGCGTGGATTGGGTTCAGGAATACCAGACCATCAGCCCGACCAGCATGAAGCTGTCGCAGATGTCGGCGCTGGATCTGTTCAACAAAGGGCACCTCTATCGAACATTGGAGCCGACCTTATGGGACCCGGCGGACCGTACCGCTCTGGCCCAGGCTGAGGTTGTCGACAAGGAAACCGCCAGCTCCATGTGGGACCTGGCCTTCGGGATCGGGGGCGGCGGCGAGGTCATCATCTCCACCACCCGGCCTGAGCTTCTCGGCGCCTGCTGCGCGCTGCTTGTCCATCCCGAGCATCCGCGGGCGGGCGAGCTTTTGAGCCGCACGGCGGTTTCTCCGCTTTTCAATGTTCCCGTGCCGATCCTCGCCGACGAACGCGCCGACCCCGAGAAGGGAACCGGCGTCGTGATGTGCTGCACCTTCGGCGATACGACCGACATCGAATGGTGGCGCGACCACAAGCTGCCCACGCGCGTCATCCTGGATAAAGGCGGCCGCCTCACGGGGCTCGACCGCATCGGCGGCCCCGATTGGCCGTCTTTGGACGTCGACTCCGCCCGCGCGGCGGCGGCCGAGCTAACCGGGCTCAAGGTCAACGGCGCCCGCGCCAAAATCGTAGAGCTGCTGAGCGCCGCAGGCGTGGTGCGCGGCAGCGTCGCCGTCAACCGCATGGTCCCGTCGGCGGAGCGCTCCGGCGCGCCGCTCGAAATATTGGTGACGCCGCAGTGGTTCGTCCGCGTCCTCGACAAGAAGCAGGAGCTGCTCGGGCGCGGCGCCGAAATCCAGTGGTATCCGCCCTACATGCAGGTCCGCTTCGACCGCTGGGTGGAAAATCTGAAATGGGACTGGTGCATTTCACGCCAGCGCTATTTCGGCGTGCCTTTCCCGTTCTGGTATTCGAAGCGGCCGGGCGAGGAGGGCAAGGTGCTCGTGGCCCATGTCGACGATCTGCCGGTCAATCCTTTGACGGACTTGCCGCGCGGCTATTCGGCGGATGAGGTCGAGCCGGACCCGGACGTGATGGACACCTGGGCGACGAGCTCGGTCTCGCCGCAGCTCAACAGCCGCGGCATCGCCCCCGGCTTCATGATCGACCAGGCGCGGCACGAAAAGCTCTTCCCCGCGACCATGCGCCCGCAGGCCCATGAGATTATCCGCACCTGGGCGTTCTACACGATCGTCAAGTCGCATCTGCACGAGAATTGCGCGCCCTGGAAGGACATCACGGTCAGCGGCTGGTGCCTCGCGCACGACCGCTCGAAAATGTCCAAATCCAAGGGCAATGTGGTGACGCCGGAGAGCCTGCTCGAACGCTACGGCGCGGACGTCGTCCGTTACTGGACCGCCACCTCGCGGCTGGGCCTGGACACTGCTCTGTCCGAGGATGTCCTCAAGGTCGGCAAGCGCCTGACCACCAAGCTATGGAACGCTTCGCGCTTCGTCGCCCTGCAGCTGCAGCATTTCGACGGCGCGCCTGCGACGGCGAAGGAGGACGTGGGGCAGGGCCGCATCGTCTGCGTTCTGGACCGGTGGATCCTGGCCCGCCTGTCTGAAGTGGTGAAACAGTCGGCGCTTTGCTATGAAAAATACGAATATGCGGACGCCCTTCACCTGATCGAGCGCTTCTTCTGGGACGACTTTTGCGACAACTATCTGGAGTTGTCCAAGGCGCGCGCTTATTCGGATGTCGGGGCCGAGGCGGATCGCCTGTCTGCGCATTACACGCTGTGGCATTGCCTAGAGACCATGCTGCGCCTGTTCGCGCCGACCCTGCCTTACATGGCCGAGACCATCTATCAATCGGTCTTCCCGGGGCGCGCGCCGTCGATCCACATGCGGGGGAACTGGCCGAGAGCGAGCGAGCAAATTGCCTCGCCCGAGGCGGAAGAGGCGGGCGCGGCCTGTGTGGGCATCGTCACGGCGGTGCGGAAGGCGAAGAGCGACCGTCAGGTTTCGCTGAAGACGCCCTTGCTGTGGATTCGCGTTGCGCCGGGCGAGAGCGCCCCGTCGGAGGCGAGAAACCTCGTCGCTTCCTTCGCCGCGGACCTCGCCGCGACCGTTGGCGCTCCTTCTGTGGAATGGGCGGACAAGCTCGAAGGCGAGGTCATCCATACGCAGGATTCACGCTTCGTCATCCAGCTCGAGTTCGGCGCCGCGGCGTAGAGGGCGTTGCGCAAAAATTGACGACTTTTGCGATGAGAACGCGCTCGAGATTTACGATTTTGCGCGAATTCTCCCCGCTCGCGTGGTTCCATGCGAGCGGAGGTGCGCTAGGTCCGCGGGACCCCGGGGCCTTTTAAGCCGAGGGCGCGGAAGATAGAGCCTTGCATCAAACGAAAACCCGCGTATAAGGCGCGGATCGCGACGTTCCCGGCCGGGGGCTGAACGGAAGCGCCCTAGCGCATATTCCCGAAAAGTGCGAAGCGGTTTTCGGAATAAAGAATAAGCGTGGAGCGCATATTCCCGAAAAGCGCCAAGCGATTTTCGGAAGATGAATATGCGCAGATCAAGGGCGAGGGGCTTCCCCCGTCTTCCCGTGTCTCCGCCTTCGAACTCACTTCCTCTCGAGCCTTTCCCAGGGGCGATCGCCCTCAAGAAGCGCTCGAAGGGCTTGGCGCCGGAGCGGCTCGCGACAACGGAAAGGCGAAGAAATCATGGCTCTATACGAGCATGTCTATCTCGCCCGTCAGGATGTTTCTCCCCAGCAGGTGGAGGCTCTGACCGGGCAGTTCAAAAACGTCGTCACATCGCTCGGCGGCACGGTCGGCAAGACCGAATATTGGGGCGTCAAGACGCTCGCCTATCGGATCAAGAAGAACCGCAAGGCGCATTTCACGCTCATGAACATCGATGCGCCGCCGGCGGCCATCGCCGAGCTGGAGCGCCAGCAGAGCATCAATGAAGACATTCTCCGCATCCTGACGCTGCGCGTCGAGGAGCTGGAGGAAGGCCCGTCCGCGCAGCTGCGCAAGCGTGACGACGACGACCGCGGCGAGCGCCGTGGCGGCCCCGGCGGCGCGCCGCGCGGCGACCGTGGCGATCGTGGCGATCGCCGTCCGCGCCGTGAGGAAGGCCGAGCTGAAGGAGAGATGGAATGAGCACCGCCCCCCGCCGTCCCTTCTTTCGTCGCCGCAAGTCCTGCCCCTTCTCGGGCGCCAACGCGCCGAAGATCGACTACAAGGACACGCGCCTGCTGTCGCGCTACATCTCCGAGCGCGGCAAGATCGTGCCGTCGCGCATCACGGCCGTCTCGGCCAAGAAACAGCGCGAATTGGCCCAGGCCATCAAGCGCGCCCGCTTCCTGGGCCTGCTCCCTTACGTGATCCGCTAGCGCGCTTTCCGCTCGCATCGAATCATGCGAGCGGCGAGAAATCGCGCCAGATCGAGCGCCCGGAGCGCATTTTCATCGCAAAAGTCTCACTTTTTGCGGAATGCGCCTCAAGACCCGCGTTTTCCAATGCTAAAGCCGCGCCCGAAAGAGCGCGGCTTTTTTTTGCGTCATCCTTGGCTGGTCGGTCTCGCCGAAATGCATTAAGAGTGCCTCGGTCCAAGTCCTGCGCCGAAATTTAATCCGGACTTTCCTCGGGAGGAAACAATGCACAAGCTGCTTCAATCAGCTTCTGTAGGCATTATCGTGCTACTGACGTCGGGGCCGTTGCTCGCCCAAACATGGAAATTGACCCCCGAAGAGGCGGAGAAATACGGGGCCAAGCCCGCGCCCAAGGCTGAGGCGCCTGCGGCTCCGAAAGCTGAGGCGCCTGTCGCCCCCACGTGGCAAGCTCCCGCCGCGTCGAGCGCGTCGTCCGCTAACGACGAACTGCTGAAGCTGTCGCAAGACCCCAAGCAGTGGGTTTCTCCGACGGGCGACTACGCCAATCTCCGCCACTCGGCCCTCAAGCAGATCACGGCTGACAACGTGGGCAAGCTCGCTCCGGCCTGGCAGTTTTCGACCGGCGTTCTGCGCG
>JAMBEQ010000038.1 GCA_024506175.1 Methylocystis sp. | reverse complement strand
CGGCGGTGACGAAGGCCGGCGCGTCGCCGCCAATCTCGCGCAGCACGTCCGCCCCGCGCGCGCCCATGGCGCCCATGATCGCGCCGGCCGCCTGGACCATTTGCGGGCCGCCGTTGGCGGCGAGCGTTTTGAACGCCGCCTTGTCCTCCGGCATGAGATAGCGCGCCCCTGGCAAGCCGTAGACCGCCGCCGCCTGCTCGGCGAGCGGCGCGCGGGCCGTGAGCGACGTCGCCAGGGCCTGCGGCGAGGCGAGATCGAGCGGCGGAACGGCGACGCCGTAATCCTTGGCGTAGCGGCCGACAGGATTGTTGGCGAGATCCTCGCGATAGCGGCCGAGCCAGGCCTGCGCATCCTTGACGATCTCGACCTGTTGCGGGCTCGCGCCATGCTCGAGCGAGGCTTGCATGGTGGCGATTTTGGCCTCGACCACTTCCGGTTTTTGCCCGGCGAACCCGGCGAGCGTCGACCGCACGGCGCTCGCCTGGTCGAAAGCGGCGCGCACGTCCGGGTTGGTCGAAGCGCCGTATTGCTGGCTGAGCTGGCTCCACGCCGCTGGCGTTACGTCGTCGCCGCCGGCGATCTGTTTTTTGGCCGCCGCAATATCGGCGAGCGCGGTTCTTTCCGCCGTCGCGGCCTCGGCTTCGACAGAGCGGACCTGCTGTTCCATCTTGGCGGAAAGATAGACGAAACTGTCATGCGAGAGCCCCGCGGTGCGATTGTCGACGGGGGCCAATTCCGGGCCGCCCGCGAGCGCCGAAAAGCGGCGCAGCGTGTTGAGCCGCCCGGTGTAATTGTGCCCGGCCTGCGGCGTCGCTTTGGTGTAGCCCTCCGGCTGCTCGAAGTGCATTTGCGCGACCGCCAAGTCTTCCGGCGACTTGGCGGCGTTGACCAACGCGCTCTCGGGGCGCGCGCGCAATTCGGCGAGGGCGAAAGACGCTTGATCCTGCCAGCTTGGCGACGCCCCATATTTGGCGCGCAGGGCGGCGAGCCGATCGCCGTTGTGGCCGAACAATCCCGAGCCAATGCCGCCGTCGTGCGACGCCGTCGGGTTCAGCCCGCTCTCCGACGCCGCCGCGCCGGTCAGCAGCTGCGCCTCATTCTTCGAAGCGCCTTTGCCGACGAGATAATCGTAGAGCGCTTTCGGACTGGGCGCGCCGCGCGCGGCTTGATCGAGCGCGCCGTGATAAACAATGTTGAGCGCGCCCTTGCCGACGCCCGCGCCATATTCGCGCTGAAACTGCTCGAGAAAGGCCCTTTGCTGCTCTTTCGGAACGGCGCTGAACACCGTCAAGGCGCGCGTCTGGCGCAACCCCTGCTCGAATTGGATTTTGAGTTGCGCGCCCTGCGTCGCCGAGAACTGGCCCTGATCGATGGCGGCGTCGACGAGCTTGCCATACGCGGCGAGCTGCGCCGGCACTTGCTTGTCCCCCTCGGGCCCCGGGATGGAGGCGACGCGATGCGCGGTGTCGCCGGTCGACTGCAAATTCGTCAGCGTCGCCGCTTTCGCCGCGTCGAGCGTGCGCTTGTCGAAATCGTCCTGCGCCCCGCCTTTGTAGGTCCGCTCGAGCGCTGACCAGCCCTGTTCAAACGCCGGCTGCACCTCCGGAAACACGTCGTGCTTGAGCAAATCCTGGCGCTTCGCCTCGAGATCCTTGGCGAATTGCGCCGGGTCGCGTTCCGACGCCGGACGGTTCATGTAATCGGTGTAGGCGGTGTTGGCGGCATTGCGGGTCTTCGCTTCGAGCTGGTTCTGATAGGTCGACAGCGCCGCCTTCTGGAACGCCGCGCCCTGGATGATCGGGGCCTGGTCCGGGCGATAATCCGGATTGAGCCCGGCGATGCGCCCCGCTTCCTCGGCCTCTTGGCGGAAGGAGGCCTGCGCCCATGCGCCGAGATGCGCCGACAGATTGCCGAGCGCCTGCGCCCAGATCGGCCCGGCTTTGTCCTCTGCGACCGGATAGGCGGTCTTGCCGGTCTCCTGGATCGGCTCGGCGCTGAACGTCGGCAGCGCGCCGACGGAGGGTTGTTGTGCGGAAAGGTTCGCCATGGTCGCCTACGCTAAAAGAGCCCCGCCGATGCTGGCCAGCGCCGACAGAATGCCGGCCCCGCGCTGGGCGCTGGCCGCCTGGTTTGCTTGATCCTCGGCCTGATTGCCGCGCAGCCTGTCGGCGAGGGCGTTGATCTGATGGCGGCGCGCCAGAATGTCGGCGTTGAGGCGCGTCACGCCGGCCGCCGTGTCATTGTTGGCGGTGAGGGCGCGGGCGTTGTCGGCGACCATGCCCTGGCCAGCGTCGACGCCGGCGGCGCCGGCGAGCGCGGCGCGACTGCCGATCGCCTGCGCCAGCGATTGACGCAGCCCCGTCACCTGGCCGACGCCGGAGACATATTCCTGGCTGGCGTTGAGGCTTTCGTCTTGCGCCGCCATGTAGGCCGACAGTTTCGACGATTGGCCGTTCGCCTTGGTCGCGCCGATCTGCGCCAGCGTGCCGGCGTAGGAGGAGAGGCCTTGCAGGCCGGCGAGCGTCCAGCTCTTTGCGGACGGGCCGCCGGCAAGCGAGCCGTCGGCGTTGAAGTCATAGCCGAGGAAGGCGAGCGGGTTCACAGATCCACCTCCACGGTGACGCCGGTGACGTTGATCAGGCCGGGGCGCAATTGCGTGATTTCGACAATGCCGTCGTGCG
>JAMBEQ010000037.1 GCA_024506175.1 Methylocystis sp. | reverse complement strand
GATGCTGAGCCAGGGCGCGACCCACGCCATCATCTCCTGCGGTTCGGAAGAGCAGAAGGCCAAGTACCTGCCCAAGCTGGTGACCGGCGAATGGGCCGGCACCATGGTACTGACCGAAGCCGGGGCGGGATCGGATCTCGGCGCGCTGCGCACCAAGGCGGTGAAGCAGGGCGAACATTACCTGATCACCGGCCAGAAGATCTTCATCACCTATGGCGATCACGATTGGACGGAAAACATCGTCCATCTCGTGCTCGCGCGGCTGCCTGACGCGCCCGCCGGCACGAAAGGGATCTCGCTTTTTCTCGCCCCGAAATTCCTGCCCAATGAGACGGGCGCCTTCACGCGGCGCAATGCGCTGCGCTGCGCGGGGATCGAGCATAAGCTCGGCATCCACGCCTCGCCCACCTGCACCATGATCTACGAGGACGCCATCGCCTTCCTCGTCGGCGAGGAAAACAACGGGCTCGCCTGCATGTTCACCATGATGAACAACGCCCGCCTGTCGGTGGGCCTGCAAGGCGTTGCTTTGGCCGAGCGCGCGACGCAGGCCGCGCTTGCCTATGCGATGGAGCGCAAGCAGGGCCGCGCCCCTGGCGCCGCCGAGGCGAGCGCCATCATCGACCATCCCGACGTCTCGCGCATGCTTTTCACCATGGCGAGCCTGACGGCGGCCGCGCGCTTGATCTGCTTTGCGACGGCGGCGTCGCTCGACCGCGCGCGCCGGGACGACGACGCGGCTCGGGCCAAGGAAGCGGAAGAACGCGCGGGATTGCTCACGCCCGTCGCCAAGGCCTTCTCCACCGACATCGGCAACGAGGTCACGTCGCTCGCGGTGCAGGTTTTTGGCGGCATGGGCTATATCGAAGAGACCGGCGTCGCCCAGGTCATGCGCGACGCGCGCATCTGCGCGATCTACGAAGGAACCAACGGCATTCAGGCGATCGACCTCGTCGGCCGCAAACTGGCGCTGTCCGGCGGCGCGGCGCTTGCGCGCGAGATCGAGGATATGCGCGCCATCGCACGGGAGAGCAATCACGCCGAGGTCGGCGAAGCGGTGGAGGCTTTGGCTCGAGCGAGCGATCATCTCGCCGGCGCGATGAAAAAATCGCCCGCCGAGGCGCTCGCCGGCGCGACCCCTTATCTACGCCTTTTCGCGCTGGCGCGCGGTGCGACTCTGTTAGAGACAGGCGCGCGGACCGCACGACGCGACGGCGACCACGACGCCCCGCGCTACGAAGCCCTGTCGCGTTTCTTTTCCGAGAACATCGCCGTCGCGGCGCCGGGACTCGCGAAGACCGTCATGGACGGCGCGGCGTCCACATTGGGCGCGAGAGCGGCGCTGAGCGTTTGACGAGGCCCCACCCCGGCCCTTTTCAAACACAACTTCGCTTCGCCGCCGCGTCATGGCCGGGCTTGTCCCGGCCATCCACGCGATGCAATTGGCGGCTCACGCGGGGTATATAGGTTGTGGCCACTGGCCCGACGAACAATCCACGTATGCAGAATGCGTCGCAATAGCCTGCGCAAAGGTCTACGGATCAGCACGCCCCTAGGCGTGGATGGCCGGGACAAGCCCGGCCATGACGGTCACCCAAAATCCGTCGATAAAACTGCTTTGAGGCGGAGCCGTTTCCTCCATCTGGAGTTATTGGTTTAGAGCAACTCACTAGCCAACAATCGCATGGGGAATAAAGCGCGAGCGGTTGGAGGTCACGAGCGAAACGTCTTCGCGAATCCCCATGCCCGCCGGCTCGCCGCCGATCACCCATGAGCCGATGACAGGGTACCGCCCCTCGAAAGCGGGGAGCATGTGGAGCGCCTGCCGCACATGGCCCTCGGCCCCGTAATCGCCCGGCGCGCTGGCGACGGCGCGGCCATCCCGCACCAGCAGGACATTGGCGCCCTCGCGCGAATAGATCGGCTTCTTGGCGTAGCTTTGGCCGAGCGAAGCCGCGCGGGGATCATCGGCGAAATAGCATTCGAGCAGGTTCGGGTGTCCCGGCG
>JAMBEQ010000036.1 GCA_024506175.1 Methylocystis sp. | reverse complement strand
GCCTCGGCCTGACAGAGGACAACCTGTTGAGGCTCCACATCTAGAGCCGGCCGGAGATTGCCATTTTCGGCACAGCGGGAAAAGCCGCCGCGAGACGGGAAGCAAGGGAAGACGCGATTATGCTCGCATAGCGCGCTTTCCGCTCAAATATGCAAGCGACCTCGCGCAGCTCAGACGTTAATCCCGGCCGAAAGTTTCGTCGAAGGAATAGCCCGAGCCTCGGACGGTGCGAATAGGGTCTTTTTCCCGGCCGCGGATGAGCGCCTTGCGCAGACGCCCGACGTGGACGTCGACCGTGCGCTCGTCGATCTCCGCGGACATGCCCCAGACGCTGTCCAGAAGCTGCGCCCGGGTAAAGACTCGGCCGGGCTTCTCCATGAAATATTCGAGCAGCCGGAACTCGGTAGGTCCGAGGTGAATCTCGCGACCCGAGCGGCGGACGCGGCGGGTCTCGCGGTCGAGGTCGATGTCGCCCAAGGTCAGCCTGGAGGCGACGCGCTCCGGGCGGGCGCGGCGCAGCAAGGCGCGCACCCGCGCCATCAGCTCCGGGGTGGAGAAAGGCTTGACCACATAATCATCCGCGCCGACGGAGAGGCCCCGCACCCGTTCGGATTCCTCGCCGCGGGCCGTCAGCATAATAATGGGCATGTCGCGGGCCGTGTCGCGGGAGCGTAAGCGGCGGCAGATTTCGAGCCCCGACACGCCGGGCAGCATCCAGTCGAGGAGAACGAGGTCCGGCGGCGACTCGGCGATGCGCAGTTCCGCTTCGTCGCCGTTATCGACATGCTCGACCTGGTAGCCCTCCGCCTCCAGGTTGTAGACAAGGAGGGTGGCGAGGGGAATCTCGTCCTCGACGACGAGAATTCGCGGGGCTCGGTCGCTCTTGCTGTCGCGGATGACAGGCGATGTCGTCGTCGTATCGGTCATTGCGAGGCTTCGCCGTCTGCGCCAAGGCTGGAGGGCCGTGATTTGGGCCGCTCGACCGGCATCGCTTCGCCGGTGACGAGATAGACCACGGTCTCCGCGATATTGGTCGTGTGATCGCCGATGCGCTCGAGGTTTTTCGAGCAGAACAGCAGATGCGTGCAGAAGGAGATGTTGCGCGGATCTTCCATCATGAAAGTGAGAAGGTCGCGGAAGACCGAATCCTCCAGCGCGTCGAGATCGGCGTCGTTCGACCAGACGGCGCGGGCGCGCTCCTCGTCGCGCAACGCATAGGCGTCGAGCGCGTCCTTGAGCTGGGTCGCGGCGATTTCATGCATCGATTTCAAGCCCACGATGGCGCGGGGGAGGCGCGCCTCGGAGGCGATCTTGAGCGTCCGCTTGGCGATATTCTTGGCCAGATCGCCGATCCGTTCGATATCGCCCGATATGCGGATCGCGGAGATGCATTCGCGCAGGTCTATGGCGAGCGGCTGGCGCCGGGCGATGGTGAGCACCGACGCCTCCTCGATCTCCCGCTGCAGCGTGTCGAGCCGGATGTCGGTGGCGACGACTTTCTTCGCGAGCTCGACGTCAAGGCTGGACAAAGCGTCCATGGCCTCAGACAGCATTTTTTCGGCGACGCCGCCCATTTCGGAGATGCGACGTCCCAGCGCCTCGAGATCGCGGTCATAGGACTTGACGATATGCTCAGTCATCGCTCTTTCCTCGAATGAGCTTCAGCCGAAGCGGCCGGTGATGTAATCTTGCGTGCGTTTTTCCCTCGGCCGGTTGAAAACGTCGTCGGTGTCGCCGAATTCGACAAGTTCTCCCAGATACATAAATGCGGTATAGTCCGAAACGCGAACCGCCTGCTGCATATTATGTGTCACGATGGCGATGGTGTAGCGAGAGGAAAGCTCCTCGATTAGCTCTTCGACCTTTGCCGTCGAGATGGGGTCGAGGGCCGAGCAGGGTTCGTCGAAAAGGATAACCTCGGGCTGCACAGCGACGCTGCGCGCGATGCACAGGCGCTGCTGCTGGCCGCCGGAAAGGCCGAGGCCGCTCGCCTGCAGCTTATCCTTTACTTCGTCCCAGATCGCTGCGCCGCGCAGCGCCTCTTCGACGCGCGCGTCCATGTCGGCGCGCGACAGTCTTTCGTAGAGGCGGATGCCAAAGGCGACGTTCTCGTAGATCGACATCGGGAAAGGCGTCGGCTTCTGGAAGATCATGCCCACGCGGGCGCGCAAGGCGTTGAGGTCGATCGCGGGGTCGAGGATATTCTCCCCGTCGAGCAGCACCTCGCCTTCAGCGCGCTGACCGGGATAAAGATCATACATTCGGTTCAGCACGCGCAGCAGCGTGGACTTGCCGCAGCCCGATGGGCCGATGAAGGCCGTCACCTTGTGCGTATGCAAGGGCAGGGAGATGGTCTTCAGCGCACGCGTCCCGCCGTAATAGAAATCGAGGCTGCGCACAG
Organism: Methylocystis sp.; assembly: GCA_024506175.1. Classification (GTDB taxonomy): domain Bacteria; phylum Pseudomonadota; class Alphaproteobacteria; order Rhizobiales; family Beijerinckiaceae; genus Methylocystis. The sequence continues at coordinate 12,674 of JAMBEQ010000036.1, read as the reverse complement.
AGATCTTGGTTGCGTGGTTTTTCACCTGAGCGGGGGCGTTCATTTCGACTTTCTCCGGCCGGCGCTCAGCGCGCGGGCAGTAATCGACAGGGCCAGAACGGCGAGCGTTATGAGCAGAGCGCCCGTCCAAGCGAGCTGCTGCCAGTCCTTGTAGGGAGACAAGGCAAACTGGAAGATGACAGCCGGCAGGCTCGCCATTGGCGCGTTGAGGTCGGTGCTCCAGAATTGGTTATTGAGCGCAGTGAATAGCAGCGGCGCAGTTTCCCCCGAGACGCGCGCGACCGCGAGCAGAACGCCGGTTACGAGGCCCGCTTTGGCGGCGCGATAGGCGACCTTGCCGATGACGAGCGCGCGTGGGGCGCCGAGCGCGGCCGCGGCTTCTCGCATCGAGCCCGGCACAAGCAGGAGCATGTCCTCGGTTGTGCGCAGGACGACGGGAATCACGAGAAGGGAGAGCGCAACGGCGCCCGAGATCCCGGAGAAGTGCCCCATGGGCCCGACGAGCAGCTCGTAGACGAAGAGCCCGACGACAATGGAGGGGGCGCTGAGCAGAATGTCGTTAATGAAGCGCACGACCGTCGTCAACTTCGAGTAGCGACCATATTCAGCCATATAGGTGCCGGCGAGCATGCCGAGCGGCGTGCCGAGCGCGACGCCGATAGCGGTCATGATGAGCGAGCCGACGATCGCGTTCAACAGGCCGCCCTTGCTTCCGGGCGGCGGCGTGGTCTGAGTGAAGACGTCGGGCGAAAGACCAATGACGCCTTCGTAGAGAAGCGAGATAAGAATCAGTAACAGCCAGGCGAGGCCAAAGATTGCGGCGGCCCAGGCGAGCGTTGTCGCCATCGAGTTGCGCTGCCGGCGCGTAGCGTAAAGCGACATGGCTCTGGCTCCTTAGGCCGACTTCTGCTCGATGCGCATGAGCATGTAACGCGCGATCGCCAGGACAATGAAGGTGATCACGAAGAGGATGAGGCCGAGCTCGATAAGAGACGCGGTGTAAAGGTCGCCGACAGCCTCGGTGAATTCATTGGCGATGGTCGCGGAGATGGTCGTACCGGGCGCGAGCAGCGAAGGCGAGACCTTGTGGGCGTTGCCGATCACGAAGGTCACCGCCATGGTTTCGCCGAGCGCGCGGCCGAGACCCAGCATGATGCCGCCAATGACGCCGACGCGCGAATAAGGCAAAACCACATAGCGCATCATTTCCCACGTGGTGCAGCCAATCCCTGCTGCGGCTTCCTTCAGAACGGGGGGAACCGTCTCGAAGACGTCGCGGGAGATGGAGGCGATGAAAGGCAGCACCATGATGGCGAGGATGAAGCCCGCAGTCAGCAGGCCGATGCCATAGGGCGGACCAGCGAAGAGCGTCGACAGAACGGGAACGTCGCCGAAGAGGGAGATCAGGGGCGGCTGCACGTGAGTTTGCACGAAAGGCGCAAAGACGAAGAGACCCCAGATGCCGTAAATGATTGAAGGGATGCCAGCGAGAAGCTCGATGGCGATGCCAATCGGCCGACGCAGCGCATGGGGGCAAAGCTCCGTCAGGAAGGTCGCAATGCCAATGCCAACGGGCATGGCGATGAGCATCGCAATGATCGAAGTGACGAGCGTGCCGTAAATCGCGGGGAGCGCGCCGAACTTATCGGTGACCGGGTTCCAGGCCTCCGAGAACAGGAAGCCGAAGCCGAAAGCCTTGATTGCCGGCATCGAGCCGTGAAAGAGCGAGACAATCACGCCGCCGAGAATGAGGAGCACGATAACCGCGGCGGCGCGCGTCACATGGAAGAATATCCGGTCCAGCAGGGCAATGCTCGAAAGCGCCTTGGCGCGGTCGACGACCGCTGATCGGGGCGCGGCATCCTCCATTGTCATGTCCGACATATCGCCTGTTCCATTCGATTCACGGCGGGTGGGTTCGCTCGTCGTCATCGGGTGCTCCTGACGGACGCTGGTCCTTCGAACCAGCGTCCGCGGTTGGTTGGCGGCTTGAGGCCGTCCGCCGAGACGCGGGCGGCAAAACGGCGCCGCGCCTTGGTGCGCATTCCGCAAAAATTGCGGACTTTTGCGTAAGAATGCGCTCCAGGCTTCATCTCGCGCGATTTCTTATCGCTCGCATGATTCCATGCGAGCGGAAAGCGCGTTAGTGCGCAACAATCTGCTTGCCATCCGCGCCCTTGACGTTGGCCCAGCTCTTCTTGATGAGCTCGACGACCGACTTCGGCATGGGGATGTAGTCCAGCTCTTCCGCCGCCTTGCCGCCCTTGGCGAAGGCCCAGCTGAAGAACTTCAGCGCCTCGGCGGCGGCGGCCTCATCCGTGGGCTCCTTGGGGATGAGGATGAAGGTCGCGGCCGTGATCGGCCATGACTTGGCCCCCGGCTCGTTCGTCAGGATCTCGTAGAAACCGGCGGCGTGCGACCAGTCGGCGCCAGCGGCGGCGGCCTGGAAGCCGGCCATGTCCGGCGCGACCACCTTACCGTCTTTATTGACCATCTTGGTGTGGGTCAGCTTGTTCTGCTTGGCGTAGGCGTATTCGACATAGCCGATCGCGCCCTTGGTGTTGGCGACGTTGTTGGCCACGCCTTCATTGCCTTTGGCGCCGATGCCCGCCGGCCACTCGACCGCCGTATTCTCGCCGACCTTGCTCTTCCAGTCCTCGGAAACCTTCGAGAGATAGTTGGTGAAATTGAAGGTCGTGCCCGATCCGTCCGAACGGTGAACGACGACAATCGGCGTCGCGGGGAGCTTGGCCTTCGGGTTCAGCTTCTTGATCGCGGCGTCGTCCCAGCTGGCGATCTGACCCAGGAAAATCTTGGCGACGGTCGCGCCGTCGAGGACGAGATCGCCCGGCTTGACGCCGTCGAGATTGATGACCGGCACGATGGCTCCGATGACCTGCGGCCACTGGATGAGCTTGTCCGCGTCGAGCTCCGCCGCCGTCAGCGGCTTGTCGGTCGCGCCGAAAGTCACGGTGCGGGCCTTGATCTGCTTGATGCCGCCGCCGGAGCCGATGGACTGATAGTTGAGACCGTTGCCGGTCTCGGCCTTATAGCTCTCCGCCCATTTGGCGTAGATCGGGTAAGGGAAGGTCGCGCCCGCGCCAGAGATGTCCAGCGCCAGCGCCGGGCTTGTCAGGGTCGCGCCCGCCATGGCGGCACAGGCCGCCGTCGCGACGGCGACGCGTTTAAAAAGGGTCGAGATCATTCGAGGATCGCTTTCAGCTCGAGAACAATATAAGGCGCCTGGCGCCTGTTACAGCCCAGTTTCTTAGCGATGGGGCAAGAGACTTTTGTGACGTAAAAATTACAGTTTTATGACACCTAATCGCCTTTATTTTTGTGTTTATTATCAAATCACTAACATCACGTCTTTTGTGCGCCCGTATCAATGGCGGGCAAAGTCACCCGAAAAAGAGAGCCCTCCCCGAGCGCGGACTCGATGCCGAGCCGGCCCCGATGGCGCAGCACAATGTGTTTCACGATCGCGAGGCCCAGCCCTGTGCCGCCTTTCGCGCGGCTCTTGCCGGCGTCGACTCGATAGAAGCGCTCGGTCAAGCGCGGGATATGTTCCTGCGCAACGCCCGGCCCGTGGTCACGAACGGAAAGAACGGCGGTGACTCCCTTTCGGACGAGCGAGATTTCGACCGGGCTCGGGCTGCTTTCGCTGCGGCCGTATTTCAGGGCGTTTTCGATAAGATTTTCAGGAATGCGGGCCAGCTCGTCCCTGTCTCCCGGGACGATGACGTTGGGCTCCAGATCGAGCGCGAGAGGAATATCGTTTTCCTCGGCCATGGGCGTGAGCGTGTCGACGATATGCGCGACCAGCATGGTCAGGTCGACCGCCTCGGCAGGCCGCACATGCATATGCTGCTCGATGCGCGAGAGGGAGAGAAGATCGTCGACGAGACGCGCCATGCGCTGGGCCTGCTCGCGCATGATGCTTAAGAACTTGTCGCGAGCGGTGGGATCGTTTTTGGCTGGACCCTGCAGCGTCTCCACGAAACCCAGAAGAGAGGCGAGCGGGGTGCGCAGCTCATGGCTCGCGTTAGCGACGAAATCGACGCGCATGCGCTCGACCCGGTGCGCTTCGGTCAAGTCCCGCAGACTGATCATCGCGGCGGTCGTATAGCCCGGAAAACGGATGGGCGCGATATGCGCCTCAAACCAGCGCTCGAGCGGAAGCCGCTCCACCCACGAGGCCTTCTCCGCATTTCCGCCGGCGAGCACGCGCATGGCGGCGTCGAGCATATCCGGCGAGCGCAGGCTCCGAGACAAGGGCTCGCCGATGCGCAATGTGGGCGCGAGGATCCGGGCCGCGCTGTTCAGGGCAAGCGCGTGAGTCTCCGCATCGATGACGAAGACAGGCTCGGGCAGGGCGTCGATCACCGGGCCGAGCATATCTTCGGCTGGCCATTTGGATTGCTTCATGGCGTGGGGCCTTAGGCGAACGTCAGGGCGTTCTTTCCTCGACGATGCGCGCAACCGCCTCGCGCAATGCGCTCCAGCGGCGTGCGCCCTCGTCCGCGCCGAGCGTCGCCAGAGCGGCGACAAAAGGGAGGAAGTAATAGACGAGACGGAACAAAAGCAGCGAGGCGAGAACGCTTTCCTGCGACGCGCCCGGCAGCGCATGGAGCATCGTCGCCTCGAAAACGCCGATGCCGCCAGGGGCGTGGCTGACGACGCCCAGAATGCAGGCGAAAACGTAGATGGCGAGGAACGCCGTGTAATCGAGCTGGACGCTGTTCGGCAGAAGCACGTAAAGCACAGCCGAAGCGGCGCAAAGATCGGCGGCGCCGACGAACAGTTGTTCGACCGTCGCAAGGACGCCCGGCATTTGAAGCACATGGCCGCGCAGGCGTATGCGCCGCGGTTCGAGCGCGACCCAGGCCCCATAGCCGGCGACAGTCGCGAGAGTAAGAATGCCCAGCGCGACATGCAGCGCGGCGGGCAGATGATCCAGCGCGGCGAGCGTTCCTGCCGCCTTCACCAGGGAAAGGCCGACAACGGTCGTCATGCCGAGCCAGAAGGTGACGCCGGTGATCACCGTGAGATTGGCGACCTGAAGCGCGCTCATGCCGACGCGCGAATAGATCCAGTAACGAACAGCCGCGCCGGTGACGATGGGAAAGCCGAGATTGAAGGAGATGGCGTAGCTCGCAAAGGAAGCGAGCGCCGTGACGCGGTAGGGAGAGTAATGGCGAATCTGGCGAAGCGCCGAGACGTCGTAGCCGGTGAGCGCGAAATAGGAGAGGACAGTGAAGAATAGCGCGGCGAGTATCTGGCCGCCGCTCGTCGACTTCAGCGCCTCGACGACATCCGAAAAGCTGACATGGGAAAGGACATTGGCCAGGATATAGGCGGCGATCCCGAAGAGCGCGAGGCTGGCGAGAGCGCCGAGAATATGAGTCGCGCCGTGGGGGAGCCGATCATGCAACGTTTCCAGGAAGGTCTTGCGCCGTATGACGGCCGGCAGGCCAGATTGCGACGAAATGGCGAGGTCCTCGTCTTGTTGCATCTAACGCTCGTTGGAGGTGTGGCGGCCGGTTTGCAACCCGAGCGCCGGCCCGTGACTCTTCGTCTCCAAAAGATGACGCCAGAATGACGGACGACCGCTTTTTAGCTTGGGGGCGTCGCCGGCAGAGTCAAGGGATCTTACGACAGGCCGTGCACGAACCAGTGGGGACGATCGGTCTCACGCCCGTATAGGCCTTCGCGAAAGAGCCAGAATAATTGCCCCTCTTTGTCCTGCACGTGGAAATAATCCCGCGTAAATTCGGCCGGCGCGTCGCCCCACCAGGGGGGCGCGATGCGCTCCGGCCCTTCAAAAGCGACGATCTCGCGCAGGACCCGCCGCCAGCGGAATTTGAGTGGCGGGCCGTCGGGAAAAAGCGCGATCGCCTCGATCGGCTCCGGGCGTTCGAAAAGCCGCAACGGACGCATCGCTTCCTGCGCCGGAAAGGCCGTCGGCGGCCCGAAGGCGGCCGGAATGGCGGCCACGGCGAATTCCGGCAGATGCGCGGCCTCGGAATGAAGCCGCAAGACGCGACGCAGGCCGAGCCGCGCGCCAAGCCGATCGAGAAGATCGCCGAGGTCCGCGTCGTCATGGGCGCCGCGCGGCGGCGGGGCAAGATTTGTCTGCGTGTCTCCGGCGCTTTCGACTTCGGTCGCCGACAGCCGCAGCACGTCGAAGCCATAGCCCGTATCGAGTCCCTCTTCCGCGACAGCCGAAAGCCGCTCGATGAGGAGGGCGGCCAGGCGATCGGGATTGCGCAGCGGCCGGTTCGTTCCCACCGCGATGCGCTTCACCGCGCCGTCGACCCGGTAGAAGACGGCCTCTAGCCGCCGCGCGCCGACGCCGGCGCGTTCGAGCATGGGGCAGAGATCAGCGGAAAGGCGCTTTAGCGTCGTCTCCAGATCGGCCTGCCGCGTCAGCCCGTCGGGAAAGCGCCGCTCGGCGATGAAGGCGGGCGCCTCGAAGCGCGGCGCAATGGGATCGCGGATGCGGCAAGTCAGCGCGTCGAGCCGCGTCATCGCCTCCTTTCCGAAACGCGCGGCGAGCGGTCCGCGCGGGCGCTCGAGAAGATCGCCGAGGCGGCGCAGGCCGGCGCGCCGCATGCCGGCGAGAGCATCTCCTTCCAGCTCCAGCGCCTCGATAGGAAAAGCGGCGACGAGGCGGTCGAGCGCTTCCTGCCCGGTCTCCGAAGCGACGTTGCGCATATTGGAAAAACGCGCGAGCGCCCGGGCGAGCGCAGGCCCCGGCGCGATCGCGGCGCGGGCGGAAAAGCCTAAGCGCCGCAGGCGGTTTTCGATGTCGTCGAGAAGCGCCGCCTCGCCGCCGAAAAGATGCGCCGCGCCGGTGACGTCGAGCAGCACGCCGTCGGGCGGATCGGGAGCGGCGAGCGGCGTGAAGCGGCGGCTCCAGTCGGCGAGCCCTTCGACGAGCGCGGCGTCGGCTTTTGGGTCGGCCTCGGCGAGCGCCAGGGCGGGGCAGCGCGCGCGGGCGTCCGCGACCGCCATGCCGGGCGCAAGGCCGCGCTTCTGCGCCCCCGCGTCGACGGCGGTCAGGCGCTCCGCGCCCTTGACGCGGGCGTAGAGGGCGAAGGCCTCAGGCGCGGAGTCGCGACGTCGGCGCAGCAGACGGTCGGTCGGGAGCCTCGGCAGGAAGACGCTCAGGAAACGCATGACGGAACGCTACTCTGTCAGGATCGAAGGCGATGTCGCGCCACTGCGCCGGATCGAATGCGCCCAAGGCGCCGAGAAGGCCTGCACGGGCCTTCAGGACCCGCAGCCGCCACAGGAAGGGCGCCAGGGGAGAGAGCGGCGGGCGCGTCGCAAGGGCTGGCGGCGCGGGAGCCGCGGGCCTCGCGGCGGTCTCGACGCGCAGCTCGGCGGCGCTGGAAAAGCGCGCGGCCTCCGCCCCTTGCGCTGCGAGAAGGCCCAGCGCGCCGCCGCGCCGCGCGGCGAGCAGCAGGCGCCGCGAGGCGGCAAGGTCATAAATTCGGGGCTCGAGGAAAATCTCGGCGACGACCGCCGCGCAGGCCGGGCTTTTCAAGACCTCCTCCATCGCCCAGAGCCCCTCGCGCGGCCGCCGGACCCGAACCAGCGCGAAGCGGGACAAATCGACGCCCGCCGCCGCGAGGCCGCGCCCATAGGGCAGGCCGAATTCGCGCGCGCTCATCTCCTCGACGATGAAGACGAGCGCGCCGCTCGCGCGCGCCGCTCGCGCCTTGAGCGCCATGGCGAGGGCGAAGGCCGCCGCCCCCGGCGCGTCCGGCGGGCGGGCGGGAAAAATCTCGCTCAAGCTCCCGCGCCCGGCGGCGAAAAGCGGATCGAGGAAATCCCCGCCGTCCTCCTCGCAGCGGCGGCGATCCTGGAGGGATTCGCGCGCCGCCGCCCCGCCGCGCGCCTCTATGGCGGCGATGCGGCGGCGCAAAAAGAGAAGGCGTTCCGAAACGCCACCCTGCGACATCGGTCCAAAAGCCCTGATCTGGAGAGAGCGCCCCTGAGCGCGTGTTCGATATTTGTTCTGGCGCGCGAAAGAGTCAAGACCTGCGGTCCCGGTAGTCAGGGGGCGCAATCCTAAATCGTTAAGCTGAAAAGAGCTTGGAGCCGGTCTTCGTCGAAGAGCCAAAAGAACTCACGCACGCAAGCAAGGGGCACAGTTGATCCTACAGGCGAACGCGCAAGATAGTAGAACGTAACATGCAAGACTTTCGTCCGGCACGCACAATAACAGGTGCAAGGGATCAGCTTTCGGTAGTGGGAGTTTAATCATGCAAATCAAGACGATTTATACCGCCGCCGTGGTCGGCGTTGCTGCGTTCGCCGCGCCGGGCGCGGCTTACTCGGCGACCGCTCAGAGTCCAACGATCATGCGCTCCGGACCTGGCACGGCCTGGCGGGCGATCGCAAAAGTGCCTGCAGGCGCGAATGTGAGGGTCCTAAACTGCTACTCTGGCTGGCATCACAGTTGGTGTCAGGTGCGGTACGGCACGAAAACCGGCTATGTGAACGGCCCTGCGTTGGCGGCTTACGGCGCCCATGTCAGGGTGGCTCCGGTTGTTACAAACAACGCTGCGGATTTGCACTCGGGACCGAGCCTGTTTTCATCGACAGTCAAGGTCATCCCTGGCGGCAAGACGGTCGACCTCCTCCATTGCAAAAACGGCATCGGGAGCGGGTGGTGCAAGATCGCCTATAAAGGCAAGACCGGCTTCGTCAGAGGCGGTCTGCTCGCTCGTCAGGGTTCGGTCATACCCCGCTGAGCCAAATCCTCCTGTCCCCGGCGGCAACTTCGCACGTGCTCAGCGCGAGAAGCATCACGCGCAATCTGCGCGGGTCGCGCAATCGAAACGGCCGACCAGCCGAATTTGTTTGACAATGTGTCGTTAGCCAGCGGCTGAGGGCGAGGACATTCGTTTTCGAATGCACTGCCCTATAGACAGGCCGGGTTGTTCGTAGATTCTCTTCATGAGAGTAACGCCGCTGCTTTCAACGCGCCGGTCGATCGGCTTTACACGGCAGAGCAGTTCAAAGTAGCCCTCGAAGCGAGTTATGAATCTAGCGTCGCACAAGTTTGGCTGCCGCTCTGACGAGAGACGCTCTCGGACTCGGTGGGGCGAAGGCTGTATGTGCATAAGTTAAGACTTCTGGATTGTGCGGTTTTGCGTAGGTAAGGAGGCCATATTGATAAGCAGCCTTTGCCCTTTCTGTATTAACGAGTCCCTCGCGTTGGTCGGAGAGAATGACCTCGCCTTTGCCGTTAGAGACAAGTTTCCCGTGCGTCCCCTGCACACGCTGATTATCCCAAAGAGACACGTCTCTGACATATTCTCAACGTGTCCAGAGGAGCGCGAAGCCTTACACCAGCTCGCGCTGGAGTGTCGCACGGCGATATTCCAAGATGACCCAGATGTTGAGGGATTCAATTTTGGTTCGAACGTCGGGGCTGCAGCAGGGCAGAAGATTTTTCACGCGCATCTTCATCTGATTCCCAGACGCATCGGAGACACGCCTCCGCCTCCGGCACGGCCAAGCGAATTAGTGCAAAGCTCAAGGTATTTGCATAAAAAATAAACTGCCGAAAACTCATCAACTTGCAAAAGATACTTGCAAGCTCCAGCGGCGCTTAGGACCGCGAGCCTTCGAGCTCGCCTCCCACCCCCTCACAGCGCCTGCTGAAACCGTATCGGCCTCCCGGTCGAGGGCGTTGTCAGCTCCCCTTCCCACGTCACCCTTGCGCCGCGGACAAACGTCCCGACCGGCCAGCCGGTGACCTCCACGCCGTGGAAAGGCGTCCAGCCGACGCGCGAGGCGATCCATTCGTTGCTTATGACCTCGCGCCGCTTCATGTCGACGACGGTGAAATCCGCGTCATAGCCCCTGGCGATGCGGCCCTTGCCCGCCATGCCGAAGATGCGCAGCGGCCCCGCGCTGGTGAGATCGACGAAGCGCGCGAGGGTCAGCCTGCCGCTGTTCACGGCGTCGAGCAGCAGCGGCACGAGCGTCTGCACGCCGGTCATGCCGGAAGGGCTTTTCGGATAGGGCTGCGCCTTTTCTTTCAGCGTATGCGGCGCGTGATCCGATCCGATCACGTCGACGACGCCTTGCCGCAACCCTTCCCACAGCGCGTCGCGATGGCGCGCCTCGCGCACCGGCGGGTTCATTTGCGCCAGCGTCCCGATGCGCTCGTAAGCGCTCGATTCCAAAGTCAGATGATTGGGCGTGACCTCCACGCTCGCCAGATCCTTATGCTGCGAGAGAAGCTCGATCTCCTCCGCGGTCGTGACATGCAGCACATGGATCAGCGCGCGTCTCTCGCGCGCGATCTTCAAGAGCCGCTGCGTCGCGCGCAGCGCCGTCTCCACGTCGCGCCAGACGGGATGCGAGCGCGGATCGCCTTCGATGCGCAAATCTTTTCGCTCGTTCAGCCGCTGCTCGTCCTCGCTGTGAAAGGCCGCGCGCCGGCGCGTATGCGAGAGCACTTCGGCGATGTCTTCGTCGTCGGCGAGGAGGAGCGAACCCGTCGAGGAGCCCATGAAGACCTTCATGCCGGCGGCGCCCGGCAGGCGCTCGAGCTCGGCCGCGTGCTTCGCGTTCTCATGCGTGCCGCCGACCCAGAAGGCGAAATCACAGTGCATGCGGCCCGTCGCCCGCGCGACCTTGTCGGCGAGCTCGGCCTCGCCCGTGGTGAGCGGGGTCGTGTTGGGCATTTCGAACACGCCCGTCACGCCGCCCAGAACCGCGCTGCGGGAGCCCGATTCCAAATCTTCCTTGTGCGAGAGGCCAGGCTCGCGAAAATGCACCTGCGAATCGACGACGCCGGGGAGGATGTGGAGACCGGCGCAGTCGATCGTCTCGCCGGCCGAGGCGCGGGAGAGGTCGCCGATCTCGGCGATTTTGCCGTTGCGGACGCCCACGTCGCGCAACCCCTCGCCGTCCTGGTTGACGAGCGTGCCCCCGGAGAGGATGACGTCGAATGTCTGCGGCATGAATGGCGCCCCGTTTGCAGCGATAACGCCCTAGATAAGCACAAGTCGCCGATGCGCCAAGCCAGTGCGCAGAAAGTCGAGCGTGCGGATTGTCGCGCATGCTCCAGCAATAGGAAAGAACAATGACTTCAGCGATTCTGCTGGCGAACCGCGGCGTCGTCGAGGTTAGCGGCGAAGACGCGGCTAAATTCCTCCATAACCTCGTCACCAATGACATCGCGTCGCTGAAAACCGGCGAAGCCCGCTTTGCCGCTTTGCTGACGCCGCAGGGAAAGATTCTGTTCGATTTTGTCGTCTTCGCTCTGGGCGAGGGGCGTTTCCTGCTCGATTGTCCGCTTTCGCTCGCTTCCGACCTCGAGAAGCGGCTGAACATGTATAAGCTGCGCGCCAAGATTGCGGTGACGAATCTTAGCGACAGGCTCGAGGCGGTCGCCTTTCCGGACGCGCCGGAGCGCCCGAACGTCGAGGCGACCGCGCTTGCGCCCGATCCGCGCAGCGAGGCGCTGGGCTGGCGGGCGCTCGCCGAGAAAGGCAAGATCGCCGTCTCCGGCCCGCTCGCGGCATATGAATCGCGCCGCATCCGCGCCGGGGTGCCGCTGGGCGGCGTCGATTTCGCCTATAGCGACGCCTTCCCGCACGAGGCGGACATGGACCTCTTCGCCGGGGTGGACTTCAAGAAGGGCTGCTATGTCGGCCAGGAGGTCGTCTCGCGCATGAAGCACCGCAATCTCGTGCGCAAGCGCGTGACGCCGTATCGCGCCCCCGGCGGCGCGCCCGAGCCTGGCCAGCCAATTCGCGCGGGCGACGTCGAGATCGGCGTGACAGGCTCTGCGATGGGCGAAGAAGGCCTCGCCCTCATCCGCCTCGACCGCCTCGCCGACGCCAAGGAAAAAGGCGACGCGCCAATGGCCGGCGGCGTCGCGCTGCAGTTTATCGAGAGAGGCTGACGAGAGGTTTAGCCGCCTTCCGACCCTGGGCGTCGAAAGGCGGCTAATGAGCTCGGCAACAGCATGGCTAGGAAGGAGCGCGGCCTCTGGCGCGGCGCGCGCCCCTTACGTTTCCATCACTCGGTGAGAAGCGCGACGCCCTCCTTGCCGAGGAGCCGATGCACATTCAACAGGAGCTGGAGCACGACGCCGAAGACGCCGAGCGCCATCCAGCCGAAGAACACGAAGCCCCAATGCAGCGGCGCGACGAACAGCTCCTCCATGAACCAGAAAGTGTGGCCCCATTCATTGAGGCCGACATTCGGGATGATCATGAAGGGGCCGATCGAGACGATCAGGTAAGCGAGCGAATAGCCCTTGGCAAAATAGGGAATGCGCGTCCTCGCATGGAAGAAGCAGCCGACCGCCAGGATCGAATAGATCGGGTAGCTCATGTAGAACTCGATGATGTGAGACGGCGTGAAGTCCGTGTCACGGATGACCGTCATGTGCCAGGTGCCGTCCTGCTCGGTGAAGAACGAGGCGCCCCAGTAAATGGCGATGCCGTAAACGACCAGCCACTGCACGAGAACCACCAGGCGGCGCATCTCTTCGCGCGGCGAAACCGCGTCGACGTTGCGGTCGCGGGTCTTCCACAGATAGCCGGCAAGGCCCAGACCGGAGACGAGCTCCAGCGGGATCTCCGTCCACAGAATCGACATCCAGTACGTCTGGAATTCCGGCGCAAACGAATCCA
>JAMBEQ010000035.1 GCA_024506175.1 Methylocystis sp. | reverse complement strand
CAGGCGGCCTCGCTTGCAGAAACCGCCGCCAGCGTCGATCAGTTTACGCAGTCGGTCAAGGAAACGGCCGACGGCGCAAGCAATGCCCGCGAGGTCGTCCAAAGCGCACGCTCAGTCGCCGAAAGGGGCGAAAAGATCGTCCGCGAAGTTATCTCAGCAATGGACGACATCAACGAGTCTTCCGAGAAGATCGGCCAGATCATCGGAATCATCGATGAAATCGCTTTCCAGACAAATCTTCTCGCGTTGAATGCTGGCGTCGAGGCCGCCCGCGCCGGCGAGGCGGGGCGCGGTTTCGCCGTCGTCGCGACGGAAGTGCGCAGCCTTGCCCAGCGCGCCGCCCAGGCCGCCAAAGAAATCAAGGATCTCATTCTGGAGTCCAACTCCAGGGTCTCCGCCGGCAATACGTTGGCCAACAGCTCCGGCGAATCGCTGCGCCAGATCGTCGATCAGATTAAAAAGATTCTGCTGATCGTGGACGAGATCGCGAAGGGCGCCTCGTCGCAGTCCAACGTTCTGCGCGAGATCAACACCGCCATGCAGGAAATCGACCGCGTGACCCAACAAAACGCGGCGATGGCCGAGGAAGTCAATGCGACGAGCCAGAACCTCGCAGGATACAGCGCCAATCTGAAGACGCTCACCGCCCAGTTCCACATTGGCGGCGCGCAAGCCAAGCCGGCAGCCAAGCCACAACCGAGGCGGAAGGTCGCGACCATCGGCAATACGGCGCTGAAAGCGTCCTCCGCCGTCGAGGAATGGGAAGAATTCTGATCCCTCGCCCGCCTGCGAAACCGCCATAGGCTACGAGCGTTCTGTTCAAGAAACGACGCGCCGCCCGGCCCCGCCGAGGCGGCGCGAAACCATTGAGAGGGCGAGATCGTGAGCGACGCTATCATTCTCGAAGCCGACGGCGATAAGGCTGAAATCCTCACCTTTGGCGCCGAACTCTCCGCCTGGCGTGCGGAGGGAGTCGACATGATCTGGGCCAAGGCCCCCAAGATCTGGGATCAGACGGCGCCGATCCTTTTTCCCGTCGTCGGCTGGACGCGCGACGGCAAGGTGACGGTCGAGGGGAAGACTTATCCATTGGCGCTGCACGGCTTCGCCTGGAAAAAGCGCTTCGAGATCGCCGAGCAGCGTGCGGATTATTTGCGCCTCGCTTTGCTCGACGACGCCGAGACCCATGCGCTCTACCCCTTCGCCTTCCGCTTCGAGGTGGAGTTTCGCCTGCGCAAGGGCGCGCTCGACAATAATCTGATCGTCACGAACACGGACGCCAAGCCCCTGCCCTATGCTTGCGGCCTTCATCCGGCCTTCCGCTGGCCGCTCGCAGGCTCGACCGCGGAGCACGCCATTGACTTCGAGAAGGAGGAAGACCCGAATGTGCCCATCATCGGACCCGGCGGGCTTTTCTCGAAGCCGATCCGCCGCACGCCGCTCGAGGGGAACCGGCTGCCCCTCGAGCCGCAGATGTTCACCCGCGACGCGCTCTGCTTCCTGAACATAAAGAGCCGCAGCCTCGCCTTTGATAATGGCGCTGGCGCGCGGCTGAAGGTGACGCTCGACGACTTCCCCCATGTCGGCTTCTGGACACTGCCCCCGGCTCCTTACCTCTGCATCGAGCCTTGGACCGGGTATGGCGATCCGGAGGATTTCCACGGCGATCTCTATCAGAAGCCATCGATGCGCATCCTGGAGCCGGGAGAAACCGCGCGTCACGGCGCCAGTTTTGCCTTTGAGCCCAGCCCCGCTTCCAGTTAGGAAGCGGCTTCCACTTCGTCAAAGGAATCGGATTTCATGACCATCGCAGACAGCGTCATCGAGGCCATAGGCCGCACGCCGCTCATCGAATTGCGGGCGGCCTCGAAAGCCACGGGCTGCCGCATTCTCGGCAAGGCGGAGTTCATGAATCCCGGGGGATCGGTGAAAGACCGCGCCGCCCTCTCCATCGTTGAGGACGCCATCGCCAGGGGCGCGCTGAAGCCCGGCGGCGTCATCGTCGAAGGCACGGCCGGCAATACGGGCATCGGCCTGGCGCTCGTCGCCAACGCGCTCGGGTTTCGCACGGTGATCGTGATCCCCGAGACCCAGAGCCAGGAAAAGAAGGAAATGCTGCGCCTGCAAGGCGCGCAGCTCGTCGAGGTGCCGGCCGTGCCTTACGCCGACCCCAATAATTACGTGAAGGTATCGGGTCGTCTTGCCGAGCGGCTCGCGAAAGAAGACCCGGCCGGCGCCGTCTGGGCCAATCAATTCGATAACATCGCGAACCGCGAGGCCCATGTCGCGACAACGGGGCCGGAAATCTACGAGGAACTCGGCGGCAAGGTCGACGGCTTCATCTGCGCCTGCGGCACGGGCGGCACGCTCGCGGGCGTCGGCCTCGCTTTGAAGGCGCGCGACCCCAAGATCAGGATCGGCCTCGCTGATCCCATCGGCGCGGCGCTCTACTCCTATTATACGACCGGCGTGTTGAAGGCGGAGGGCTCCTCCATCACGGAAGGGATCGGCCAGGGACGCATCACCGCCAATCTCGAAGGCGCGCCGGTCGATGTCGCCTATCAGATCCCCGACAGCGAGGCGCTCGACATTGTTTTCGCGCTGGCGGAAGAGGAAGGGCTGCTGCTTGGCGGGTCGTCGGGAATCAACGTGGCCGGCGCAATTCGGCTGGCCCGCGATCTCGGACCCGGCCATACGATTGTGACGATCCTCGCCGACGGCGGCGCGCGTTACGCGTCGAAGCTGTTCAATGTTGCGTTTTTGCGTGGGCTCAATCTGCCCACGCCGAAGTGGCTGGAAAAGCAGGTCGCCATCGACCCCGGGTTTGTGTGATCAGCGGCCCTTGGCGATTGAATCCGCAAGCTCGACATTCTCCGGCAGATTTACGTTGAAAAACGGATCGTGGGGTTCGACCGGCCAAACCACATTTGCATTCGGATAGCGCGCAATAAAGGCTGAGACCTTTCGCAGCTCCTCCTCCGCCAGCGCGCGCCGCAAATCCTCGCGCAACGCCACGGGCCAAAGCGCTATGGCGTGATGCACGCGCTCGCCCGACTCCGCCACGGCGATCCGCGCGCCGGCGCGCGCGCGCGCCTCGTAGAGCCTCTCTACAAGATCGACTGGCAGGAAAGGCGTATCCGCCGGGGCGCTGACGATGTCCGTCGCCTCAGGGCGATTCGCGGCGACATAATCCATTCCCGCCAGCACGCCGGCCAATGGCCCCGCGAAGCCTTGGACGGTATCGGCGACCACCGGCAATCCAAACGCTTCAAAACGCGCGGGATCGCCATTGGCGTTGACGACGAGCCCGGCGCATTGCGGGCCCAGCCGCTCGATTGCGTGGGCGATGATCGGCCGCCCGCCGATCTCCAGCAACGGCTTGTCGCCCCCGCCCATCCGGCGCGAAAGGCCGCCCGCGAGCAGAACGCCGAAAATTTTTTCCGCCATGCGCATCCTTTCGGCCTTTCGCCGCCTCTTGGTCAGTGAGGGCTTTCCTCGCAAGAAAGGAATATCGAAGATGTTCTATGTCAAAAACCTGCCGAATTGGGAGCGCGCCATGCGCGTCGGCATGGGTCTCGTCCTCATCGCGATCGCCATCGTCTATCTTGGAAAGACGGCGATGGGCTATGGCGCCGGGGCGATGGGCGTCATGGCGGCGATGAGCGGGATGATGGGTTTTTGCCCGGCCTGCGCGCTTGCCGGCCGCCGGCTGAAGCAGTGAGCGAATGGCCGTAGATCGAAGCCAATTGATCCAGGGCGTGAAGCGCGGCGACGCGCTCGCGCTCGACCAGCTTCTCGTCGAATGCCGTGGAGACGCGCGCCGCTATGCGCTTCGCCATTGTGCGACCAGCGAGGTGGACGACGCCGTGCAGGAGACACTGCTTATCGTCGCCCGCCATGTGTCCTCCCTCAAGGCGGCGGCGTCGTTCGCCGGCTGGCTGTTTACCGTGGTGCGGCGCGAGTGCCAGCGCCTCTCGCGCAAGATATTCGCCCATGAGGAACTAGAGGACGAAAGGCTGGAGGCCTGGCTTGCCAGCAGCTCGACCGCAGAGCTTCGAGCCGAGCTTGCTTGCGCGTTGGAATCTCTGCCGGCGCAGTATCTCGAGATCGTCCTGCTGCGTGATTTCGAGGAGCTGACGATGTCGGAGATCGTCGACCGCTTAGATATTCCTCTGGCTGCCGCCAAGAGCAGGCTGCGCCGCGCGCGCGCCCTCATTCGAGATTATCTCCTCGGGGGATGAGAAGAACTTAGCCGGACAAGGATAAGGAGTGACCATGTTTCGTAATCTGATGTCAGCCTTTTTGGCGCTCGTCGCTCTCGCCGGAGTGGCGAGAGCAGAACAAATCTATTCTGCAGAGGCCTTTTCGGCCGCGCAAAAGGCGGGCAAGGGCGTCGTCGTCCATATCTATGCGCCCTGGTGCCCAACCTGCCGGGCGCAGGAGCCCATCCTTCACAAGCTCGAAGCCGACCCGAAATTCTCGGGGGTCGAGGCTTTCCGTGTCGATTTCGACAGCCAGAAGGACGCGGTCCGCGCCTTCAAGGCGACCAGCCAGAGCACCATTATCGTCTTCAAAGGCGGCAAGGAGATTGGCCGCTCGGTCGGCGAGACGCGCGCCAAGGGGATTTCCGATCTCCTCGACAAGGCGCTTTGAGATGAGCGGTGGCACCCTCGACATCGCCTTCCTCGCTGGATTGCTCTCGGCGCTGTCGCCCTGTGTGCTGCCGCTTCTACCGCTGGTGCTCGGCGCGGCGGCCGCCGAGCATAAATGGGCGCCGGCGTTGCTCGCCGTCGGCGTCGCGGTCTCCTTCGTGACGGTCGGCCTTTTCCTTGCGACCATCGGTTTTTCCATAGGGCTCGACGGGGACGCCATTCGGGCTGGAGCGGCGGCCCTGATGGCAGGGCTCGGCGTCGTGCTGCTGGTCCCCGCGCTTCAAGCGCGGGTCGCTGCGGCGGGCGGGCCGCTCAGCGACCGTATCTCTGCCGCCTTTGGCGGGGCCGGCGCTTCAGGCGGGCGGTTCGGCCAATTCGGAGTTGGGCTTTTGCTCGGCGCGATCTGGAGCCCTTGCCTGGGGCCGACGCTCGGCGCGGCCTCCGTGCTTGCGGCTCGGGGCGAAGACCTCTGGTCGGTCGCCGCGACAATGGGGGTCTTTGGCCTGGGCGCCGCGGCGCCGCTCCTGGCCCTCGGCCTCGTTTCGCGGAGAGTCTTCATGAGCTGGCGAGACCCCCTCCTCGCCGCCGGCAAGCGGTTGAAACAATCGCTTGGCCTGCTCTTCCTCGCTTTGGGCTTGCTGATCCTCAGCGGCGCCGACAAAAACCTGGAAGCCGCCCTCGTCTCAGCCTCCCCGGAGTGGCTGACCAGGCTGACGACCCAGTTTTGAGCCCCCGCGCGCACTTTCCGCCCGCATGGAATCGTGCGAGCGACATGAAATCGCGTAAATTCAAAAGCTTGAATCGAATTCCTGCCGCAAAAGCCTGCCAAATGCGCTCTAGTAAGTAATTCTGAGAAATAGGCTTTATCGGCCTTTAACGATACTTCGACGATTGGGAGGCCCGAAGGGCGCCTGGCAGGTTTCAAAATCTAGCCAAAATCATGAAAAAGCGCGCCTCCGCCTGAGGGCGCGTTCGCACATACTAAAATTTGGTTTAATTTACATCAGCTATTGCCCCTGGGCGTTTAGGCAAATCTTAAAATGCGCGCGGCTATAAGGTCGTTACTGTGTGTTCGTAGAGTATGTGAGTAAATGATATGACCGAGACGCACCGTCCGCGTGTCAAATATGTCATCGGCCCCGACGGCAGCCCGTTGACCATTGCCGATCTGCCGCCGCCGTCAACGAAGCGATGGGTCATTCGCCGAAAGGCGGAGGTCGTCGCCGCGGTCCGCGGGGGGCTCCTGTCGCTGGACGAAGCCTGCAACCGTTATACGCTGACCGTAGACGAGTTCCTCAGCTGGCAGATGTCGATCGACCAGCACGGCCTCGCCGGATTGCGCACCACGCGCCTGCAGCAATATCGTATGTAAGGCGCGCGCGCGCATCCTCAGGCCTGTTAAAGAGCCGGTTCCCTTTGGGCCGGCTTTTTTGCGCGCCCTTATCCCGAAGGCGGCCGCTCCAACTCGCCGGTCTCGCCGCGGAATTTGTCCGCGAGCTTCTTGCGCTCGAACAGGCCCACGACGACCAGCGCGGCGAGCAGCGGAATGATGAGATAGAACAAACGCCACACCAGCAGCGCCGCGAGCACCTGCAGGCGTGGCACATCCGGCATCAGATTAATGAAAAGCAGCTCGAAAATTCCGAGGCCGCCCGGGGCATGCGAGACGAGCGCAGCGGAAAAAGACAAGAGAAAAGCTCCGAGCACGATGATGAAACCCGGGTTCCCCTGCTCGGGCAGCGCGAAATAGATGATGCCCGCCGCGCCGATGAGCTCCGCCGGCGCCGCGAAAAGCTGCCGGAGCATGATTTCCGGGCGGGGATAGGTGATTTCAAACTGTCCGAAGCGGAACGGTCTGAAATGCATCAGCGATCCCACGATGTAGACCACGACGAACGTCAGGCACAGGAGCCCGACGGTGCGCGCCGCATGCGGATTGGTGAAGATGTCGGGCAGGAAGCCGGCGAGGCGCTGCATCATCCCCGGATCATAGGTCAGCAACAGTCCGCCGAGCAGGACATTGCCGAAAGCGAAGGTGTAGGAGCACAGCACGACCAGCGCCGCCACCTGCGTCGCCGTCAGCCCTTTTGACGAATAGGCGCGGTAACGCACCATGGCGCCAGAAAACACGCTCGCGCCGATGTTGTGCGAAAGGGCGTAAGTCGTGAAAGAACAGACGGAGATAAAAATCCAGGAAATGTGCGTCACCCCCAGATGGAGGAGCGCGATCCGATCGTACCAGGCGAGCGCCGCATAAGCCAGCAAGGTCGAAAGCGCCGCCAGGAAATAATCGGACGCCGGAATGGCCTTGAGGTTGGCCCATACTTCCGTCCCGACGGATTCGCCCCGGAACTCGTGATACAGGAGGTAGAAGGAGCCGAGGACGGCGGCGAGCCCCACGAGGGGCCAGAAATACTCTGCCAGTTTTTTCATGCAGCCTGTCGCAGTAGACGTTATCTTCGGGCTTTCAGCGGGGCCGCTACTGGCCTGCACACTTCCTCGCATGTAAGCAAGTCACGAGCAAGCCGCAAGCGCAGGCCGAGGCGACGCGAAGCTCCGCGGAGGACGACGCCATGAAGGACATAATCTCCAGGATCAAAGGCATTATTCTGGCGCCCCGACAGGAGTGGGAGCGGATCGCATCAGAGGATGCGACCATCCTCGACCTCTACCGGGGTTATATCGTCTTCCTCGCAGCCGTTCCGCCATTCGCCAGCTTTTTGGGGTCCTGGCTCTTTGGAACGCACGGCTTGCACCCGACTTTCTCAGGGGGCTTCATGCGCGCCGTGGCGCAATACGCCTTGAGCCTGCCTGTGCTCTTCATGACCGCCTTCGTCATTTCCATGGCGGCCCCCTATTTCGACGGCCGCAGCGACGACCGGCGAGCCCTGGCGCTTGTCGCCTATTCGTTCACGCCCGCTTGGCTCGCCGCGGCCTTCGGCCTCGTGCCGGGATTGCGGTTCTTGGATGTGCTAGGCTTTTATGGCGTCTACGTCTTTTCCGTGGGCCTGACCCGAATGATGCGGGTTCCCAAGGACAACCTCGACGTCTTCACTCTGGTCGCGCTTTTCCTGACGGTCGCAATGGGGGCCCTTCATGCCTGGATCGTCTCGATTCTGACGCCCGCGCAATTGCTTTGATCATCCTTCGCCCCGAACGCCGCGGCGAAAATCGAGAACTCTTTCGATGTCGCCCATCGAGGCGGGCTTGGTGACATGCAGGTCGAAGCCTGCTTTCGTCACATGGTCGCGCACAGTGTCCCCGCCCCAGCGCGTCAGCGCGACGATGGTAGCGTCCCTGCCCTCCGGCATGGCGCGAATGCGGCGCGCGGCCTCGTAACCATCCACCCCCGCGAGGCCGAGATCGATGAAAACGACGTCCGGCTTGAAAGATCCAACGGCCTCGAGGCCCCTCTCCGTATCGAAGACGACCCGCACCGCGGCGCCTTGCTCGCGCAGGAGCATCGATAATGTATAGACAACGTCGTCGTCATCTTCGACGATAAGCACGCGGTGGGCGGGCGAGGCGTCGAGGGTCGCGGCGCGAAGAAGCCCGTCCTTGCGCTCCTGCGGCGAGAGCGGCAGGCGCACGATGAAAGTGCTGCCCTTGCCCGGCCCTTCGCTTTTCGCCTCCACGGAGCCGCCATGTAGACGCATCAGCTTGCGCACAAGAGCGAGACCAATGCCAAGTCCCCCTTTGGAGCGGCCCAGGGTTCGGTTGACCTGCGCGAAGAGGTCGAAGACATGGGCCAGCATGTCCGCTGGTATGCCAACGCCGGTGTCGCTGACGGTTACTTCCGCTTGGTTCCCGGCTTGGCGGGCCGCCATCGTGGCGCTCCCGCCTGCAGGCGTATATTTCGCGGCGTTGCTAAGGAGATTTGCAAAGACCTGCACCAGCCGCACCGGGTCGCCGTCGACCAAGAGAGGTTCTTCCGAGCGGACGACATTCAGCGCCACCCCGTTGGACTCGAGGAGTTGCTGGCTGGCCTCGACCGCCTGATCGATGAGGTCGCGGAGATCGACGCGCTCGGTCTTGAGGACGATCTTGCCGCTGCGGATGCGCGACACCTCCAGTAAATCGTCCACCAGCCGGACGATGTGGTCGACCTGTCGCTCCATCATCTCCTGCACGCGGAGCGCTTCAGGCCCCTCCGAGCCTCGGCGCTTCAATACAAAAAGGCCTGTCCGTATAGGCGCCAGCGGGTTGCGCAATTCATGCGCAAGCGTCGCCAGGAACTCATCCTTTCGCTTGTCCGCCTCCAGCAGCGCGTGCTCCATCTTCAGGCGCGCCATCGCCATCGACATGAGCTGGCTCACAGCCTGAATGAGGTCTACGTCCGCGTCGCTGAAAGCTGGGCGCGTCTTCGTGCCGAAAGACAGAGTGCCCATCAGCTTCCCCTGCACCACCAGCGGGTGGCAGCAATAGGCATGGCCCCCATAAGAGCAAACATGCGCCGCGCGCTTATCCCCGCCGCTCCCGATGTCGCAGGCGATCACTCTTTCACCGTCTCGCGCCACGACGCCGCAGATTGCGTGGCCGTAATCGAGCCATTCGATCTCGCGGGCCTCTTCTTGTGGAATCCCCGCGCAGGCGTTCAACCGCAGGCGCCCCGACTCCTCGTCGACGAGGTAGTTGAAGAAAACCTGGCAATCGAGAAGGCTCATGACTTCCGCGCAGAGCTCCTCCACGACGCCTTGAACGTCGCTTGTCTGCAACAGGCGCGCCGCGACCCGCGTCAGCAGCTCGTTGCGGCGGGCGCTCGATTGCAAGGCGATTTCCGCTCGCTTGCGGTCGGTTATGTCCTGCGTGACGCCGAAACCGCCGAGCAGCGCGCCATTCTCGTCGAATTCGAGGCTGGCCTTTTCGCGCACCCATTTCTCTTGGCCGTCGGCCACGATCCGGTGCTCGATGTCATAGGGCTCGCCTTTGAGCGCGGCCAGCCATCTTTCGTGGACAAAGGTTCGGTCCTCGGGATGAACTTTTTCCAGAAAGGTTTCGTAGGACTGCGGCGCGCCAAGGGGCGCGCCGAAGATGCGATAATTCTCGGGCGACCACGCCAGAATGTTCTTTCTCGTGTCGAGTCGCCACCAGCCAATCTGGCCCATTTGCTGAGCGCGCGCGAAATTCTCCCACTGCCTCCAGCTTTCCTCCAAAGCGGCGGCGGCGTCGTGGAAACCATTGGTGGGGTCAGTGACGTTCCTCATGAAAAAAACGTGATATGGCTTGGCTTCGCAATCAAGCTGAGCAGAGGCCGAGATCTAACGCTCCCAGCGCGAGGCGGCCGCGTCGTCTTCACTTTTGGCCGCGACCCAGCCGCTGTCGGAGCCATCGATGCGGCGCTCCTTTTTCCAGAATGGCGCGCGGGTCTTGAGATAGTCCATCAGAAATTCGGCGGCTGCAAAGGCGTCGCCTCGGTGGCGCGCCGCGGCGACGACGAGCACGATGCGCTCGCCCGGCCGGATGACGCCGTAACGATGGATGATGGTCAACCCAAGTAGCCGCCAGCGCAGAAGAGCTTCGTTGGCGAAGCGGAGAATCTCCTCTTCCGCCATTCCGGGATAATGCTCGAGCTCCAGCGCGGCGAGCGTCCCGTTCTCATCACGGCATAGGCCCGTGAAGGCGACGACGGCGCCGACGTCGCGCCGCCTCTGGGTGAGGAGCGCCTCCTCGCGGGCGGAGTCGAAATCTCCAGCCTGAACGCGAATGGTCGGCGTAACGCGCATCATCCGCCTGTCATCGGGG
Source organism: Methylocystis sp. (assembly GCA_024506175.1). Taxonomy (GTDB): domain Bacteria; phylum Pseudomonadota; class Alphaproteobacteria; order Rhizobiales; family Beijerinckiaceae; genus Methylocystis. The sequence continues at coordinate 4,250 of JAMBEQ010000035.1, read as the reverse complement.
GAAAAAAGGCGATCTCGCGGGCGTTGGCGATCGGCGCGTCCGGCGCGACGTGGGTTTTGTCGATGGCCGCGCGGATCGTCTTGGGGTTGGCGAAGGCGGCGGCGTGGCCGTCCCCTCGCGCCGCAAGCCAATCGACGAGCTGGCGCACGGTTTCGACCTCGCGCGGCGGCGTGATTTCTTCTTCGGAAAGTCCGACCCGTTCCCGGACCCAGGCAAAATAGATCGCCTTCATGACCGCTCATCTTCCCCAAAATGCGCGATGGCGGCGAGAAAATAGTCCGCACCCGTATAAAGCGTCAGGATGGCGGCGACCCAAAGCAGCGTCTCGCCGAATTTGATGGATCCCGGCAATACCGCCTCTCCCGTCGGGCCAACGATGAAAAATCCCAGCGCCAGGATCTGGAACGCGGTCTTCCATTTCGCGATCGCCGAGACAGGCAGGCGGACTTTCAGCTCCGCAAGATATTCGCGAAGGCCGGAGACCAGTATCTCGCGGCAGAGGATGATGATGGCCGCCCAAATGGTCCAGCCGACCAACGTCTGGTTTGCCACGACCACGAGCAGCGTCGCGGCGACCAGAAGCTTGTCGGCGATCGGGTCGAGCATGCGGCCGATCGTCGACTGCTGCTGCCACGCCCGCGCCAGATAGCCGTCGAAAAAATCTGTCACCCCCGCAGCCGTATAGACGGCGAGCGCGGTCCAGCGCGTCCAATCCTCTTGAGAGGCGAGCAGCAGCCCCGCCACCACGGGCACGGCGAGGCAGCGCCCGTAGGTGAGTAGATTGGGGAGCGCCCAGGCGTGAGAGCGTCGCTTGGTCGTGACGGCTGTGTCGGTCATATCAGCAAGGGAATAGGTCCCGGGTCTTTCTTGTCAATAGACTTGGCCACGGCCGCGGCTGAGGTGACGCATTCCTCCCGCCACTGCGCGCTATTTGCCACTCTGGAGGGACGCCGTCTTCACCACAAAGTCTACTTGTCCTTCGACGATGTCTCCGTCCATCGAGAGCACTCGGTAAAGCACCCGATATTCGCCGGGGTTCAGCGCTGGCGCCTCGAGCGTCATCTCGCACGAAGGCCGGCCTTGCGTCGTCTGCGCGATCACCGCGCCGCTCGCGTCAGCGAGCTTGATCGTCGAAAACAGCGCATCGGCCTTGCCGGAAAACAGCAATCTCAACCGGTTCAGCGGATGCATGATTTCCTGCCTTTTGGCAGGCACGGAATCCACCAGATAGGCATGCGCGGCGGCTGGACCCTGCGCCATCGCCACAGCGAGCGCCGCAAGCGCGAAAGTACGAGAGGACCTCATTTCCGTTTCCTCCTCAAAGGCAACGGGGTGCGTTTTCGTGAATTTAACTCCCGGCGAACGTCGTTCGTTTCATGGTCAGTTTTGAATTTTTCTAAAAAGGCCGCCTCTGCGGTCGCCCTTGCTCTCCCGCCAGCGCCGGAGTAGAAGCCTCCAACGCGCCGCCGGCCGAGAGGTCGTCTCGGCGCTTTTCGGCTTGATCGCGTCATTTTGCGCGGGTGGCCGCGAACCCGACTCGGAAGCTCACGCCCGTGCCCGACAAAAGCGTCTTTTCGCTGCAGAATATCGGCGTTTCGATCCTCGCTGGCCTCGCGGCCGCCACGATCGCGCTCGTCGTCACGCGCGGCGGCATGGGCGGGCTTGTCTTCGCCCATCTTGCGCCGCTGCCGATCCTCATCGTGGCTTTCGGCTTCGGCGTCGTCCACGGCGCGACGTCCGCGATTCTCGCGACGGTGATCCTGTCGGTCTATCCCCATCCCGTGGTCGGCATGGGCTACGCGCTGCTCGTCGCCGGCCCTGCTTGGCTCGCCGCCTATGCGGCCTCCGGCGCGCCGCGCGGCGGCCGCGATCTGATACGCGGGAATTTTTCGAGCTGGGCCTGTCTTGCCGCCGGGGGCGTGATCGCCTTCGTGGTCATCCTCTGGCTCATCGTCGCCTCGTTCGCCCAGGGATCGCTCGACGAGGCGCTGAACCCGATCCGCGCCCGCGCCTTCCTGCTGCTCGACACGATGCGGCGGGACAAGCAACTGCCGGAGTCCCTGGATCCGACCGAGCTCTCCGGCCAGGTCGCGCGCGCCGTGCCGGCATTTCTCGCTGGCTACGGGCTCTTCGTCCTTGTCGCCAATATCTGGCTCGGCGCCTTTATCGCCCGCGTCTCTGCGCTTTGGGATCGCCCCTGGCCCGACATCGCCATGGAGTTCCGCCTGCCGCGCGCTGTCGGCGGGCTGTTCCTTTCCGGCTTGGCGCTGACCTTCTTTCCCGGGCCCTCGGGCGCGATCGGCCTGGTGCTGGCGGCCACGATGGGGATGCTCCTCATGCTCCAGGGCCTCGCCGTCGTGCATATTTTCTTGCGCGGCTCGAAATCGAGCGCGCTGGTCCTCGCCATTCTCTATTTCATGCTCGGCTTCCTGGGATGGCCGATCGTGCCTCTCGCCGTGCTCGGCGGCGCCGACACAATCTTCAACTATCGCGACCGCAAGACGGCCGCGGCGCCTTCTCAGCCCGAAAATCCGGCTAATACGGATTGACAGAAGCCGGATTTTCCGGACAAAGGCGCCAACTCTCGGAGAAGAAGAAAAATGGAAGTCATTCTGCTCGAACGCGTGGCCAAGCTCGGCCAGATGGGCGACACGGTCAAGGTGCGCGACGGCTACGCCCGCAATTTCCTCCTTGCCCGCGGCAAGGCGCTGCGCGCCACGGAAGGCAACAAGAAGCATTTCGAGACGCAGCGCGCACAGATCGAGGCGCGCAATCTCGAAGCCAAGAAGGAGGCCGAGGCGGTCGCCGAGAAGCTCGACGGACAGACCTTCGTCATCATCCGCCAGGCGGGCGAGAGCGGCCATCTCTACGGCTCGGTCTCGACGCGCGACGTCGCCGAGGCCGCGACGGCCGGCGGCTTCTCGCTCAACCGTAACCAGATCGTGCTGACGAATCCGATCAAGGCGCTCGGCCTGCATAGCGTGCCGGTGCACCTGCACCCGGAGGTGGACGTGAAGGTCACCGTCAACGTCGCCCGTTCGGAAGAAGAGGCCGAGCGTCAGGCCCGCGGCGAGTCGGTGCTGTCTCGCGAAGAGACGTCCATGGACGATCTGGGCCTCGAGGTCGGCGCAGCGCTGGCGGAAGCCGGGGACGTGGAGCTGTAAGAAGCTTCTTTCGCAAGGTTCGATGCTCAGCCCGGCGCTCGCGAGACCGCCGGGCTTTGTCGTGTTTGAACGTCCTTGATTTGATGCTTTCCAGGGAGGCGACGCCGCTCTGGATCGCCGCGAGGCGGATGCGGGTGGCAGAGAAGCAATCAAGGCGTCGCAACACCGTCGCGCCGACGTGGTCACCGGACGATTCGGCATCACGCAAGCTTTCTCGGCCTCGCCTCAGTATCCGATCTACGGCGCTGTGGAAAAGACTCGCAACCGGCGGAGGAAAACCTTGGCTTAAGAGTCAGGTCTGGCGCCCTTTCCCGCCTTCGTGCAAAGGTGATGTTCGCTCCGGCAAGCTTCCGCGTTGCGTTCGAGGCGCCGGAATTTTCTTCGCAATATGAGACACCATGCCGCCGATTGAACAATTGGCGGGCCGGCGCCCTTTTCAGGTCGCGCAGCCCGAGACGCCCGCCTATCGCACGCCGCCCCATAATATCGAGGCCGAGCAGGCGCTGCTGGGCGCCATCCTGGTGAACAACGACGCGTTCGATCGTGTCTCGGATTTTCTCAAACCCGAGCACTTTTCCGAGGAGCTGCATCGGCGCATCTACGAAACCGCCGGCCAGCTCATTCGCGCGGGCAAGCTTGCGACCGTCGTCACACTGAAGACCTTTCTCGCCGACATCGAGCTGCCGGCCGGCGTCACGATCCAAGCCTATCTCGCGCGTCTCGCGGCGGAAGCGACGACCATCATCAACGCCCAGGACTATGGGCGGATCGTCCACGATCTCGCGACGCGCCGCGAGCTCATCAGCATCGGCGAGGACATCGTCAACACCGCCTTCGATTCGCCCGTCGACGCCAGCCCGCGCGCGCAGATCGAAGAGGCAGAGCGTAAGCTCTATTCGATCGCCGAAACCGGAAGGTACGAAGGCGGGTTCCAGCGCTTCGCCGACGCGCTCACCGTTGCGATCGACATGGCGTCGAGCGCCTATATGCGCGACGGGCATCTCTCCGGCGTTTCCACCGGCCTTGTCGATCTCGACGAGAAGATGGGCGGCTTGCAGAAATCCGACCTCATCATCGTCGCTGGCC
>JAMBEQ010000034.1 GCA_024506175.1 Methylocystis sp. | reverse complement strand
CCTCGGCTTCATCGCTTCAAATATCGAAATCCGTCGCGGGCTCTCTCTCTCCGAAGCCCTGCGCAATGGCGCGGGCGTAGAGGTCTTCGAGGGTGATGTCGTCGAGCCGCGCCAGCGCCGCCTCTTCAGTTTCGGCGATGAGCGGCTCGAGCACAGCCACTAGCAGAGCCGGCGCCTGATCCTCTTCCTCCTCGGCGCGCAGGGCGACGCGCACGATCTCGCCGACGCAAAGGCGGCGCCGCTCGCGCGCCAGCTCATAGCCGCCGGCGGGGCCCCGCACGCTCTTTAATATTCCGGCGCGCACCAGCGCTTGCAGCAATGTCTCCAGCCGGCGCGGCGGCAGATCGTGGCGGGCCGCCAGCTCCTTTGAGGAGACCGGCCGCCCGCGGGCATATAGCGCGACATCGAGCGCCGCCATTAGAGCAAAACGCGCAGGCCGCGGCAAAAGCCTCATTTCCCCGCGTCTCCATGGACGCCTGTCGAGCCGAAGCCGCCCTCGCCGCGCGCCGTCTCGTCGAGCTCCTCCGCCTCGACCAGCGTTGCATGCGCGATCGGCGCGATGACGAGCTGGGCGATGCGCATGCCGCGCGTGATCTCGAAGGGCTGGCCGCCGTGATTGACCAGCAACGCCTTCACCTCGCCGCGATAATCGCTGTCAATCGTGCCCGGCGCATTGAGCACGGTGACGCCGTGCTCGACAGCGAGGCCCGAGCGTGGTCGCACCTGCGCCTCATAGCCTTCCGGCGTCGCGATCTGGAATCCGGTCGGGATCAAGTCGCGCGCGCCCGGCTCCAGCACGAGCTTTTGACCGGCGGGCAGCGCAGCATAGAGATCGAGCCCGGCGGCGCCTTCGCTCGCATAGGCCGGGAGCGGCAGCCCCTCTCCGTTGCTGAGGCGGCGGATGGAGATTTTCATTTGGCGGCCTCTTTTTCCCTGAGAATTTCAGCAAGCCGCGCCACGAGCCGCTCGGCGACCACCTCCTTGCGCAGGCGCGGCCAACTCTCGACGCCGAAGCGTGAGACAAGATGCGCTTCGTTCTCGTCGCCGCCGAAGACGCCCGAGTCTTCCGACACGTCGTTGGCGACGATGAGATCGCAGCCCTTGCGGGCGAGCTTTTCCCTTGCGTGGGCGATCACATCCGACGTCTCGGCGGCGAAGCCGACGACGAGGCGCGGCCGGTTCGGCGCATGGGCGACGCGCGCGAGAATGTCCGGGTTTTCGACGAGCGAGAAAACAGGGGCCGCCGCCCCTTGCTCTTTCTTTATCTTCTGCGCCGCCGCCTCGACGCGCCAGTCGGCCACGGCGGCCGCGCCGATGAAAATATCCGCCGGCAAAGCGCGCTCCACGGCGTCGAGCATCTCGCGCGCGCTCTCTATGCGCACGACGTCACAGCCAGGCGGGTCGGCGAGCGTCACGGGGCCGGAAACAAGCGTCACCCGCGCGCCGGCCTTGGCGGCGGCGGCGGCGATCGCGCGCCCCTGCTTGCCCGAGGAGCGATTGGCGATGTAGCGCACGGGATCGATTGCCTCATGGGTGGGCCCTGAGGTGACGACGACATGGCGCCCCGCGAGCGCGCCCTGCTCGGCGCCGGGCAGGGAAAGCCGCGTGTCGCTCTGGAGCGCCGCTTCGATCGCCGCGACGATCTCCAGCGGCTCCGCCATGCGGCCGGGGCCATATTCGCCGCAGGCCATCTCGCCGCTGTTGGGGCCGACGAAAAGCGCTCCGTCGCCTTTGAGCGTCGCGACATTGCGTTGCGTGGCGGGGGCGAGCCACATGCGCAGATTCATTGCCGGCGCATAGAGCGTGCGTTTGTCCGTCGCGAGGAGCAGCGTAGTGGCGAGATCGTCGCAAAGCCCGTGCGCCGCGCGCGCGAGAAGATGCGCGGTCGCCGGAGCGACGACGATGAGGTCTGCGTCGCGCGAGAGCTGGATGTGGCCCATCTCCTGCTCGTCGGTCGCCGAAAAGAGGTCGTCGTAAACTTTTTCGTTGGTCAGGCTGACAAAGGCGAGCGGGGTGACGAATTGCTGCGCCGCGGCCGTCATCACGACGCGCACCCGCGCGCCGCGCTCGCGCAGCCTGCGCACCAGATCGAGCGACTTATAGGCCGCGATCCCGCCCCCAACGATGAGCAAAAGCCTCTTTCCTTCAAGGCTTTGCATAATCTCCCGACCAGACAAGACGCCGCTCCCTGACAATGCGCGCGGAGAATACAGATTTTGGGCGCAAGGCCAAAGCGGCCATGTCCGGCGCTGGCGGAATAAGCGTCTGCGAGCCTGGCTCGCAATGCCGGCGCAGGCTTGGTAAGGTGAGGGCTCCCGTCCCGCCCCAGGCTGCCCTGACATGTTGATGACGCCGCGCATATTGGCGCTCGCCCTCACCCTACTCGCCGCTGTGACCTCAGCCCCAGCCGGCGACAGGGAAGCCCCCTCGGTCGTTCTCGATCCCGAGGCTGCGGCGCCGGCGCCGGAACAAAAGCCGTCGAGCCGCGGCCGCACATTCGTTCCGCTGCATTCGACGCTGGTTGGTCAAGGCGGCGTCACGCGGCTCAACTTCTCCGGCTCTCTCTCGATCCATAATCCCTCGGCGGCCAGCATGCTGATGGTCGAAAAAATCGACTATCGCAGCGGGAGAGGCCAGCTCGTCGAAAGCTATCTTACGGAGCCCGTCTATCTGAAGCCATACGCTTCGATGCAGGTGGTGATCGCGCAAGACGACGTGCGGGCGGGCGTCGGGGCGAGCTTCACGGTTGACTGGGCGATCCCTCCCGGCGCGGGCGAGCCCATCATAGATGCGCTAATGGCGTCTTTTGTGGGCACACGCAGCTATAGTTTCCTTTCGCCGGGCCGGCGCGTTTCGCGTCCGTGAGTGTTATCTAAGCGCGAATGACGCGCGCCGATTCCCTGCCCGCGCCGCGCGTGCGGCGCCTCACCCTTGCCGACTACCGCTCCTATGCACAGGCGCGCTGCGAGATCGACGCGCGGCTCGTCACGCTCGTCGGCGAGAATGGCGCCGGCAAGACGAATGTGCTCGAAGCGCTCTCGCTCTTCTCGCCGGGGCGCGGATTGCGCCGGGCCGAACTCGCCGAATGCGCGCGGCGGGAAGGCCGCGGCGGCTTCGCCGTATCGATCGAAATCGAACTCGACGACGCGACCACGCAGCTCGGCCATGGTTTGTCGCTTGAGGGAGAGCGCCAGTTCCGCGTCGACCGCGCGCCGGTTTCGTCCGCCCGCGCCTTCGCTGACCATCTGCGCGTCTTGTGGCTCACGCCGGCGATGGATGGGCTTTTCAACGGCCCCGCGGGCGAGCGGCGTCGCTTTCTCGATCGTCTCGCGCTGGGCGTCGACGCCGATCACGGCGCGCGCGTGAACAAGCTCGAGCGCGCGCTGCGCAACCGCAACCGCCTGCTTGAGGAAGGCGTCTCCGACAAGCGCTGGCTGGAGGCGGCCGAGCAGGAAATTGCCGCGCTCGGCGTCGCCGTCGCGGCGGCCCGGCGGGAGACGGTCTCGCGGCTTGCATCCTTGATCGTCGCGCGCGAGAGCGTCTTTCCCTGGGCGCAGATCGCCATCGAGGGCGAGATCGAGAACATGCTTGCCGAGGCGCCGGCGCTTACCGTCGAGGAGCGCTTTCGCGAGACGCTCCGTGGGACGCGGCGCCGCGACGCCGCCGCCGGCCGAACGCTGACCGGCCCGCAAACCAGCGACCTCGCCGTGCGCCATGGCCCCAAGAACGAAGCCGCGCGCGACTGCTCCACAGGCGAACAGAAAGCCTTGCTGATGGGGCTGACATTGGCGCACGCCCGCCTTGTGGGCGAGATGACCGGCAAGGCGCCGCTGCTGCTCCTGGATGAAGTCGCCGCGCATTTCGATCCGAAGCGACGCGAGGCGCTGTTTCACGAGCTTGAAACGCTTGGCGGGCAAGTATGGATGACGGGCGCGGACCCGCTGCTGTTTGCGTCGCTCGGAGGCCGCGCGGACATGTTGCAGGTTACGCCGGGGCGAATCGAACGGCCGTAAGCCGGAAGAAAAGGGGGCTGGATATGGACTGGTATTGGTACGCAATCATCGCGGGCGTGGCAGCGCCATGGGTTATTCTCAACGCCAGCCTGCGCAACACTTTCAAGGAAGGCGGCGCCGCCACGGGCGTTTCCGTCTGGGCGGGAATGTCCGTCTTCACGACGCTGGTTGCGCTCCTGATCGGCTGGGTCATTCACAAGTTTATCGGCTGATGTCACCCCCCGGTGGTCTGCGCTTAGGCCGCTGGCTCCGGTGAATGCCGGTTATGGCTGCAACACGACCTTGATACAGCCGTCCTTGCGATTGCGGAAAGTCTTGTAGAGCTCCGGTCCTTCATCCAGCGTGCCGTGATGCGTGACGACGAAGGACGGGTCGATGTCGCCCTTCTCGATGCACTCCAACAGCCGCGGCATGTAACGCTGCACCGGCGTCTGCGCCATGCGGAAGGTCAGGCCGCGATTGATGGCGGAGCCAATCGGAAATTTGTCGATGAACCCGCCATAAACGCCGACGATCGAAACGGTTCCGAAATTGCGGCAGCAATGCACGGCCTGGCGCAGGACATGCGGCTGATCCGTCCCGAGAAAAGTCGCAACTTTCACACGGTCGATGAAGGAATCGAGGCTGCCGGTCGGATCGGGCTCGGTGCCCACGGCGTCGATGCAGGCGTCCGCGCCGCGCCCTTTCGTCATGCTCTGGACTGCTTCGTAAATATCGACCTTATGGAAATCAAGCGTCTCGGGGCCGGCCTTTTCTGCAAGCGCCAGCCGCTCGGGCACATGATCGATTGCGATCACGCGCTCGGCCCCGAGCATGAAGGCGCTGCGAATGGCGAATTGCCCGACCGGCCCGCAGCCCCATATGGCGATGACGTCACCCTTCTTGATGTCGCAAAACTCCGCGGCCATGTAGCCCGTGGGGAAAATATCGGAGAGAAACAACGCCTGATCGTCGGCGAGCGCCTGCGGCACTTTGATGGGGCCGGAGTCGGCATAGGGCACGCGCAAATATTCCGCCTGCCCGCCGCGGTATCCGCCGAGAAGATGCGAATAGCCATAAAGCCCCGCGGGCGAATGGCCCCAAAGCCTCTCGGCCTTTTCGTGGTCGAGATTGGTGCGCTCGCAAGCCGAGAAGAACCCGCGCTGGCAGAACCAGCACTCGCCGCAGGAGATGGTGAAGGGAACGACGACCCGGTCGCCGACCTGATGCATCTGCGGAATAACGCCGTCGTAGATGTGGAGGTCGGAGCCGCAAATGGCGCAGGCGGTCACTTTGACGATGGCGTCACGGGGGTCTTCGATCGTGGGGTCCGACACGCTTTCGCAGCGAATGTCGCCCTTGCCGTGAAATGTCAGCGCTTTCATTAGGCCCTCGCTCCTGTACAGGCCGCGCGCGCGGACGCGCGGCTCCATGCCGAACTTGCTCGGACCTCGATGGTTCCAGAGCCGCCTCCGTCGGGTCTGGTTGCTTCGCTTCGCGTGCGCCGAGGCAACTTGCTGCGGGAGCTTACAGCTGCCGCATGAAATCAACCAGGTTGTGTTTTTCCTCGGGAGTGAGTTTGAGCTCCAGGACGAGATTGAAGAATTCCACTGTGTCTTCCAGCGTCAAAAGCCGGCCGTCGTGGAGATACGGCGGGCTGTCCTTGATGCCCCGCAGCGTGAACGCCTTGACCGGTCCATCACCTGCTTCGTTTTTCAGGAATCGCTCGACGTGAAGGTCGTGCATCTGGTTATCGAGATAAAAAGGCGCCGGATGACAGGCAGAGCATTGCGCTTTGCCAAAAAACAGTTTCTCGCCTGCGATTTCGCTGGCGGTGGCGCTCGCCGGGTCGAGCCTGCCCGTGACGGTTAGTTTCGGCGCCGGCGGAAAGTCGAGCATATTCTGCATCTGGGCCATGTGCGACACCTGGATCCGATCCAGAATGTTCATGCCCTTCTTGATGGCGTGAATCTCGTCGCCATTGAAGTAAGCGGTTCGCTGTTCAAACTCGGTAAAGTCCTCGACCGAACGCAGGCTCCGCTTCGACCCGTGAATCTGCTGATTGAACAGGCCGCGCAGGCTGACGGTGTCGAGCCGCAAGCGCCGCTGCTCAGGCCGTATGTCTGGAGTGATGTGAAACTGACCGCTCGTATGGCCATTCACATGGCAATCAAGGCACGTCACTCCCAAGCTGGGCTGAGCCGTCTTTCGATCATCGGTTGGGTTGAACTCTTCTTGAGGGAAAGGCGTCAGCAATAAACGCAAGCCGTCGAGCTGCACGGGCGTCAAAATGTCTTTGAACAAGTGGTAGTAGTTGTTGATCGAGACCACTTCACCTCTCGAGACGTCGCCGAGCTCGGGCCTGCTCTGCAGGAACATCGCCGGGGGAAACTCGGGCAGAAAGGCCTCTGGGAGATCGAACTCGACGTCGTATCGCTCCAGGCGCGGAAACATTTTGATCTGCATCTGGGGAAAGACTTGGCCGCCCAGCCCACCTCCCTGAGCGACGTGAGGCAGCGCCTTGTAAGGGAAGATGTCCCGCTCGCGAATCTCGGCGGGGCTCAATTCGGCCAAAGCTTCCCATTTCATTCCCGACGGCAATTTTGCCGTAGGACCCACCGCAATGGGTTTGCCGCGCGACATTTTGACTGACGCGTCGAACTTCGGTTCGAGATTGTATCGGCTTTCGAGCAGCTTGCGTTGAGTCGCCATGACCTTTGGCTTATTCGCGACTCCCGCCTTGTAAAAGTCTTCAAACGTCATCCCCGGCTTCATCGCGCCAAGAGGATCGCGGTAGAAGTCGAAACCGAGCATTTGTCCGCGATCTTGTTGATCGGCCAATGCCTCCGATGAGGGCGACGCGTTGCTCGGTTTGAAGACATCGGAGAGGTCGTGGGCAGTTTTTTTCTGCTCCGGCCGCTCCATCGGAGCTTCCTTGGGAGTCTGCGCCACCGCGATAGCGTCTGCACGCGCCGCGTCAGTGGGCGATTGAGATCTCGCACCCTCGGGAGCGGTAAGTAGCGCCACGCTGCCGGCCAGAGCGCCGAGCGCGACCGCAGGAGTGATCCGCGCGACGGTTTTCCCGTATGTCTTTCTCCAATCGAGTGACATCTGACGCCCCTTTAAAGATGCAATTCGGGATCCACCACGGGAACGCTCTACCTGTACAGATGGTTCCGATTTGGGGTGACGGCGAGAGGCGCGGCCCGATGACCCTCCCCCTCGCCTATGCTACTCACCCTCATGTCCTCCCTCCCCCCGCAGGCCCGCGCGCTGCTCAAATCCGTCTTCGGTTATGACGATTTCCGTCCCGGTCAGGCGGAGATCATCGCCGCCGTGCTCGACGGCGCCCCGGTGCTCGCGGTCATGCCGACTGGCAGCGGCAAATCCATGTGCTATCAGCTGCCGGCGATCTTGGAGGGAGCGCTCACCGTCGTCGTCTCGCCGCTCATCGCCCTCATGCGCGATCAGGTGCGGCAAATGCGGGCGCTCGGCGTCGCCGCCGCCACGCTCAACTCCATGAATAGCGCAGAGGAGAATGAAGCGGCGCGCCGCGCCATGCGCGCGGGCGATCTGCGGCTTCTCTTCGTCTCGCCCGAGCGCCTCATGATGGACGGGCTCACTGCGGAGTTCGGGCGGGCGAAGCCGCGCCGCCTCGCGATCGACGAAGCTCATTGCGTTTCGGAATGGGGGCACGACTTTCGCCCCGAATATCGCGAGATCGGCCGCGCCGCGAGAGCGCTGGGCGACATTCAGGTCGTCGGCTTCACCGCCACCGCCGACGCCGAGACGCGAGACGACATCGCGCGGCGCCTTTTCCCCGAGCCGCCGCGACTTTTCCTGCATAGTTTCGACCGACCGAACATCGCGCTCAATTTTGCGCTGAAGGATCAGCCGCGCCGGCAATTGTCGCGTTTTCTCGAGCGGCACAAGGGCGAAAGCGGCATCGTTTACTGCTCCTCCCGCCAGCGCACCGAGGACCTCGCCGCCTATTTCATGGACCAGGGCCATGACGCCCTTCCCTATCACGCTGGGCTCGACCAGGACACGCGCAACCGCAATGGCGACCGCTTCCTGCGCGAGGACGGGATCATCGCCGTCGCGACCATCGCCTTCGGCATGGGCGTCAACAAGCCGGACGTGCGCTTCGTGGCGCACGCCGATATGCCATCTTCGGTCGAGAGCTATTATCAGGAGATCGGCCGCGCCGGACGCGATGGCCTGCCCGCCGACACGCTGACGCTCTACGGCCTCGACGACATGGCTTTCCGCCGCCGCCAGATCGACGCGAAAGACATCGACGAGGAACGCCGCCGCATCGAGCACGATCGTTTCTCCGCGCTCGCCATGCTCTGCGAGACGCCGCGTTGCCGGCGCCAGACGCTGCTCGCCTATTTCGCGGAAGAAGCGGGCGCCTGTGGGCGCTGCGACGTCTGCCAGGGCAAGGTTTCCGTCGTCGACGGCGCCATCCCTGCGCAAAAGGCGCTCTCCGCCGTCTATCGCACGGGCCAGCGCTTCGGCGCGAACCATATCGCGGACGTTCTGACCGGCGAAGCGACCGAGGCCGTGCGCCGCCATGGCCATGACGCGATCAAGACCTTCGGCGTCGGCAAGGAACATTCCAAGCAGGAATGGGCCTCGTTCCTGCGCCAGCTCTTCGCCGCCGGCGCGCTACGGACCGCGAGCGCCGAGCACGGGGGATTCGCGCTCACCGCCAGGGGCGAGGACATCCTCTTCGGCCGCGAGACGATCATGCTGCGCAGCGACCCGCTGAAGCGCCGCGAGCGCCGCGAAAAAGCGGCGGCCAACCTCGACGAGGCGACCGACCGCATCCTTTCAGCGCTCAAGCGCAAGCGGCGCGAGCTGGCGCAGGAGGAGGGCGTCCCCGCTTACGTTGTTTTCGCCGACCGCACTTTGATCGACATGGCGGAGAAGCGCCCGGCGACGCTCGATGAATTGCTCCGCGTGCATGGCGTCGGCGAAAGGAAGGTCGCGCGCTATGGCGACGCCTTTCTGGAGGCGCTGGAGGAGGCGTTGCGGTAACCGCGGCAGCCCCGTCATTGCGAGCGAAGCGAAGCAATCCAGGGCCGACATGACGCTCTGGGTTGCTTCGCCGGCATCGCCTCCTCACAATGACGGTGAGCGCCCCATCTGGCGCCCCGGTTGCACAATCCCCGCAACCGAAAGGCCGCCGAGATGAAATTCTACATGACCCCGGGCTCCTGTTCGACCGGCATCCATATCCTGCTCGAGGAAATCGGCCTCGTCTTCGAGGCCTATGTGCTCAATCTGCCGCGCGGCGATCACTTGAAGCCCGAATATCTCGCCGTTAACCCGAATGGCACGATTCCGACCCTCGTCCTCGACGACGGGACGGCGCTGACCGACTTCGTCAGCATCGCGACATGGCTGGCGCAAAATCACCCGCGTCGCCGGCTCCTGCCCGACGACCCCGTCCTTGCCGACGAAGCCCGCGCCATGCTGGATTTCTGCACCCGCCACATCCACGGCGAAGGCTTCCGTCGCGTCTTCACGCCCGAACGCTATGGCGGAGACCGGGAGGCGACCATAGCCGAGGGACGCGCCATAGCGGCCTCGGCCTTCGACGCGATCAATATCGAAATCGCCGGGCGGGCCTATGCGGCTGGGACGTTCTCCATCGCCGACGCGGCGCTGTTCTACGTCGAGTTCTGGGCCGACAAGATCGGCATGAGCCTGCCGCCCAATTGCGCGGCCCATTACGCCCGCATGAAGACCCGGCCCGCCGTGCGGCAGGTGCTCGCCGAGGAAGGCTATCGCTGACACCAGAGGCGGCCAGCCGCGGGGAAGCTGCGGGAGCCAAGCCAGGATTTTGGCTAAACCAATTCAATTCAAGCACTTGAGACGCCAGGAAAACCCCTTTCTCCGCTCGCATTCGCCTGCCCTTCCGAGGTAGAATAGGCCCTTACGAATCAAGGGGCCCAAATCCCCCGGAAAAACGAGCGAAATGAGCGAGAACGACAGACTGAGCGATCCTGCCGAATATGGCGCCGAATCCATCAAGGTGCTGCGCGGCCTCGACGCCGTCCGCAAGCGGCCGGGCATGTATATCGGCGACACCGACGACGGGACCGGCCTGCATCACATGGTCTATGAGGTCGTCGACAACGCCATCGACGAGGCCCTCGCCGGCCATGCGACGCGCGTCACCGTCACGCTCAACGCCGATGGCTCCTGCACGGTTACAGACAATGGCCGCGGCATCCCGACCGACATCCACCCGGAGGAGGGCGTGTCGGCGGCGAACGTCATCATGACGCAGCTCCACGCCGGCGGTAAGTTCGACCAGAACTCCTACAAGGTTTCGGGCGGTCTGCACGGCGTCGGCGTCTCGGTCGTCAACGCCCTCTCCGTCTGGCTCAAGCTGCGCATCTGGCGCAACGGCAAAGAGCACTTCATGGAGTTCTCGCATGGCGACGCCGTCGAGGACCTTCAGGTCGTCGGCGCTGCGCCGATCGAGGATGGCGCGCCCAAGCGCGGCACGGAAGTCACCTTCCTGCCCTCGACCGCGACCTTCAGCATGGTCGAGTTCGACTATGCGACGATCGAGCACCGCCTGCGCGAGCTCGCCTTTCTGAACTCCGGCGTGCGCATCATTCTGACGGACGCGCGTCACGCCGAGGTGAAGCGCGAGGAGCTTTTTTACGAAGGCGGTCTCGAAGCCTTCGTGCGCTGGCTCGACCGCACCAAGCAGCCGCTGATCTCTTCGCCGATCATGATCAAGGGCCAGCGCGACCACATCAGCGTCGAAGTCGCGCTGTGGTGGAACGACAGCTATCACGAGAATGTGCTGGCCTTCACCAACAACATTCCGCAGCGCGACGGCGGCACCCATCTCGCCGGCTTCCGCGCGGCGCTGACTCGCCAGATCACCGGCTATGCCGACTCTTCGGGCCTGACCAAGCGCGAGAAGGTCGATCTCTCCGGCGACGACTGCCGCGAGGGCCTCACTTGCGTGCTCTCGGTCAAAGTGCCCGACCCGAAGTTCTCGTCGCAGACTAAGGATAAGCTCGTCTCGTCCGAAGTGCGTCCTGCGGTCGAAAATGTCA
Source organism: Methylocystis sp. (assembly GCA_024506175.1). Lineage (GTDB taxonomy): Bacteria > Pseudomonadota > Alphaproteobacteria > Rhizobiales > Beijerinckiaceae > Methylocystis. The sequence goes on along the minus strand of JAMBEQ010000034.1, from coordinate 5,849 downwards.
TGAACGACATTCTCGGCCAATGGCTCGAAGAGCATCCCGCTGACGCGAAGAACGTCGTCTCCAAGGTCGTCGAGGCGGCGGCCGCGCGCGAAGCCGCGCGCAAGGCGCGAGAGCTGACGCGACGCAAAGGCGCTCTCGACGTCGCGAACTTGCCGGGCAAGCTCGCAGACTGCCAGGAGCGTGATCCAGCCAAGGCTGAGCTCTTCATCGTCGAGGGCGATTCGGCCGGCGGCACCGCCAAACAGGGGCGCGACCGCGCCTTCCAGGCGGTGCTTCCCTTGCGCGGCAAGATCCTCAATGTCGAGCGCGCGCGCTTCGACAAAATGCTCTCGTCCGAGCAGATCGGCACGCTGATCACGGCGCTCGGCACGGGCGTCGGGCGCGACGAATTCAACGCCGACAAGCTGCGTTATCACAAGATCATCATCATGACCGACGCCGACGTCGACGGCGCCCACATCCGCACGCTGATCTTGACCTTCTTCTACCGACAGATGCCGGAGCTGATCGAGCGCGGACATGTCTTCATCGCGCAGGCGCCGCTCTACAAGGTGACGCGCGGCAAGTCGACGCAATATCTCAAGGACGAGCGCGCGCTCGAGGATTATCTCATCGACGCGCTGCTCGACGGTGCCGTGCTGCGCACGGGATCGGAAGACCGCGCCGGCGCCGATCTGCGCAAGGTGCTGGAGGACGCGCGCGGCTTCCGCACAGTGATGCTGAGCCTGCATTCGCGCTACGACCGCAACGTTGTGGAGCAGGCCGCCATCGCTGGCGCGTTGAAGCCGCATGGCGAGAATGGCGAGGCGGAGCGCCTTGCGCAGGAGATCGCGCGTCGCCTCGACGCCATCGCCGAAGAAACGGAACGCGGCTGGACGGGCGAAACGCGCGAGGGCGGCCAAGGATACGACTTGGTCTTCAAGCGCACCCTGCGCGGCGTAACGCAGGCTGTGATCCTCGACGCCGCCATGCTGAATTCATCCGAGGCGCGCAAGCTTCAGGAGCGCGCCGACTCGCTGCGCGAGATTTTCTCCGCGCCAGCGACGCTCATTCGCCGCGGCGACGAGGCGCAGCTCTCAGGCCCCGTCGCGCTTTACGACGCGATGAACCAGATCGGCCGCAAGGGCCTCACCATCCAGCGCTACAAAGGCTTGGGCGAGATGAACGCCGAGCAGCTCTGGGAGACGACGCTCGACCGCGATGCGCGCTCGCTGCTGCAGGTGAAGGTCAAGGAAGCCGTGGAGGCCGACGACATTTTCGTGAAGCTGATGGGCGACGTGGTCGAGCCGCGCCGCGAGTTCATTCACGAGAATGCGCTCAATGTCGCTAACTTGGATGTGTGAGGCACGCGCGGCGGCTGCCGCTCGTCGCCGCTGCGCGGTGTAGAGCAGTAGCTGCCCAAAGAGGTGTGCCTGGCGCATCGCACAGCATCCTGCCGCGGGTTTTCCAGACTTCGTCCTCGGCTTTGATAGCGCAGTCTTCTCTATTTGACGCTTTGGGGCTTGGACCTCATGCGGTAGCGCCTGCGAGAGCGACCATGCCTTAATATGGAAACTCTTCAATGCGCGTCCTAGATTGGGGCGCATAGCCGTTGCTCGGAAATCGAAGGGCTGGCTAGCCAGCGAATGCTCAACGAAGGCGACCGATAAAAGGAGAGCTGGTCGTGACCGAAGCTCGCGAACTTGCGGCCTTCGTCGAGCGCGCCCGAATAGACGATATGAGCGCACAGGCGCTCGAGCAGCTGAAGATCCGCGTTCTCGACACCATCGGCGTCGCTGTCGGAGCGATTGCCGCCGCTCCCATGCGCGCGATCCGGGAGTTGACGAACAGGCTCGGCGGCAATGCGCTATCGACGTTGATAGGAGGCGGCCAGACGGCCCCCGATCGCGCCGCCTTCTATAATGGCGCGCTCAGCCGCTATCTGGATTTCATGGATAGCTATGTCGCCCAAGGAGAAACCTGCCACCCTTCGGACAATTTGGCGCCTGTCCTCGCGGCAGCCGAAATGCGGCAAGCAAGCGGCGCAGAATTTCTCGCCGCTCTTGCAGTGGCCTATCAAGTTCAGACGCGACTTTGCGATGTGGCGCCCGTCCGCCATAGGGGGTTCGATCACACGACCCAGGGCGCTTATGCGGCGGCGGCGGGCGTCGCCAAGGCGCTCGGCTTGGGGCGCGAGCAAATCACGAACGCCATTGCAATCAGCGGAACCGCCAACAATGCGCTGCGCGTCACCCGCACCGGCGCCTTGTCGCATTGGAAAGGGCTCGCCTATCCGAATATGGCCATGGCGGCGATGCATGAGGCGCTTCTCGCCGCCTATGGGATCACTGGGCCCGAAGCAGTGTTCGAGGGCAATAAGGGCTTCAAGGAGTCGGTCAGCGGGCCGTTCGAGATCAATTGGCTCGAGGAGGATTTGGAGCGCGTCAGGCGAACCATTCTGAAAAAGCACAATGCGGAGATACACGCTCAAACCGCGATTGAAGCGGCGCTCGAAATCCGAGCGTCGCCGGCCTTCAGTTTGGAGGCCGTGTCGGCGATAATGTTGGAAACCTTCGGGGTCGCCTATCAGATTATCGGGGGCGGGGAAGAAGGCGAGAAGCATATCGTTCGCTCGAAGGAGCAGGCGGATCATAGCCTGCCTTATATGCTCGCGGTCGCTTTGATAGATGGCAAGGTGCAGCCGGAACAATTCGCACAAGAACGGATCTTGTCGCGCGATGTCCAGGACTTGTTACGCAAGGTGACAATCGCCCCCGATCCCCTCCTTTCGTCGATGTTTCCTGCGAGGCTTCCGGCGCGCCTGGAGGTCCGGCTCGCCAACGGCGTCGTTTTGCAGGCGTTCCGCGAGGATTATCCCGGCTTCTTCACAGCGCCTTTCGACTGGGCTGCGACGCGCGAGAAGTTCAGCGCGGTGACAAGCGCCTTTGCGTCGCAACAGTGGGGAAGCGCTGTCGCCGGCGTCGTCGAAAGTCTGGATGAGCGCCCTCTTTCCGATCTGACGGCGCTCTTGGAATCGCTGGAGACCGCCAGCTAGCCAGATAATCTTCAAAGTGAGGAAACGATGAGCGAGACGACGTTTTCATTTATTCCTCGGGCAGCGCGCTCTTTCAAGCCCCGGAAAACTGGCTTGACCGAGATTCGCGGGCCTTACTACAGCGCCTACGGCCCTCGCCATCTTGCTGACGTGCTGGAAACCATGGGAGCCTGGGTCGATGGCTTCAAATATGCGGGCGGCTCTTTCGCGCTCATGGCGCCGGACGCCGTGAAGGCGATCAACCGCATCGCCCACGATCATGATGTCTATGTGTCGACGGGCGGATGGATCGAGAATGTCCTGCGCTTCGGGCGCGAGGCCGTCGCTCATTACCTCGAAGAGGCAAAGACGCTCGAATTCGACATGGTGGAAATCTCGGCAGGGTTCATCAGCCTGCCCACGGACAGCATGCTGCGACTCGTCGAAATGGTCAAAAAGGCTGGATTGAAGGCAAAGCCAGAACTGGGGATTCAATTTGGGGCGGGCGGCGCGACGGCTGCCAGCGAGCTCGAGGCCGAAGGCTCGAAAGACGTTGGCTGGCTGATCGCCCAAGGAAAGGCGCTCATCGGAGCGGGCGCCGATGTCATCATGATCGAAAGTGAAGGCATCACCGAGAGCGTCACCAAGTGGCGCACTGGCGTGGCAGCCGAGATCATCGACAAGCTCGGGATCGATAAGGTGATGTTCGAAGCCGCCGACCCGCCCGTGTTCGAATGGTACGTGAAAAACTACGGTAATGAAGTCAACCTCTTTGTCGACCACAGCCAGATCGTGCAACTCGAAGCGCTGCGGTCGGGGATATGGGGCACGAAAAGCACTTGGGGGCGCATTCAGAACCTAGGAGAGTAGGCGAGCGTGTTAGCTACTGCGCCTCTTTCCCACCGAAGCAGCTCCGCGGCCGAACTTGCGGCGTTCTCCCTTCTCGGCCAGATCTCTCACAATGCCAGCCTCCAGTCTGGCAAAAGATATCGATTTGCGAGGGCGCTCCTGAAGATCCACGCCGCGTTCGCGTGCGTAATCGACGACTTTTCTCAGCGGCGAAGGGTCGGCCTTCTCCCAAAACGGGCGAAGCTCACGGAGGAAAAATTGGCTGTTACCGGACCCCATCCGGGGAATTCGGTGACAAGAGCCTCGAGGTGGCGAGGGCTCTCGGCTCTGTCGTGCAACCTTTGGAGGCTGCCCTGGTATGAATCGAGCAGTATCTGGCAGGCTTGGACGATGTAACGCGACTTTTCTTTGGCCGCGCGGACATAGCCTGCCTGAAGGAGAAGCTCGTAAATGCCCTTCTCGCCGGTTTTTAGCATCTGCTGCGGCGTGAGGCGCAGGTTGCGCCTTAGAGCCAGGTACCCTTGCTCTGCAATCAGCGGCGTGACTCGGGCGCCAAATAGGGAGCTAGCGATAAACCATTTGAAAAGCTCCCGGTCTGAAAGCTTGTCGAGTTTTATGCCAAGCTCTTCCGAATAAAGCTGCGCTTTTGTCAGCGTCGCCGCGTCCACAGAACCTTCAAGCCCTGTCGGGCGTCACCCGCGTCAACACAAACACTCTCAGCGCCGAAGACAAATTCGCCTCGCCGCGCCCGGCGTCGACCCGCGCGATAAGCGCGGCGAGCGAGACCCCGTCCCTTGCCGCTATGTCCTTCAGCGCGCGCCAAAAGGCGTCCTCCAGCGAGACGCTGGTGCGATGGCCGGCAATGACAACTGAGTGTTTCAGCACCCGCGCGCTCTGTCTGGCGCCTACGGGCTCACCATCTCGAGACCCTAGCTGCTCGGAGGCGGCTGAAGGGGCGAAGTCCGCGTTCATGGACGAGCCCGTGCTCATGACGATCCATCCGGGCGCTCGCGCTTGTGCGCATCGAGCTTCGCCGCATCGAGTTGCTTCCGGGCGTCGCCTAATTCCTGTTCGATCTTGGTGCGGCCAAAGGCGGCGCGGTTCACCTGCGCCTGCGCCTCTTTTTCACGCCGCACGCGGGCCTTTCGCGCCCGGCGGAGGTTGACGATGTCGGCGGTCACGTCTTTTTGCGAAAGGCGTCGATCGAGACCACCTTGGCTGCGCCCTCGTCCCCCCCATCAGGGGTGGGCGGCGCGACGGAAGCGATCTTTTCCGCTTTTTCCTGCTTGGCCATAGGCGTCGGCTTCTTCTCCGCTTGCTCCTCTACGGCGCGACGGCCCGGCGGCAGATCCTCCTCCTCCACCTCCTCTTCCTCATCCTCTTCCATGTCCGCGGCTTCGAAGCGCAGGCCAAACTCCACGGAGGGGTCATAGAAGCCGGTTATCGCGGCAAAGGGGATGTAGAGCCGCTCTGGGATCGAGCGGAACGACAGGGTGACGTTGAAGCCTTCGTCGTCGACCTCCAGGTCGGAAAACTGGTGCTGCAAGATGATCGTGAGCTCCTGCGGCCATTGTTCGGCCAGCCGCCGCGAGATTTTCACGCCTGGCGCGTCCGTGCGAAAACTCACGGTGAAATGGTGGTCGCCGGGGAGGTAGCCGCTCGCCGCCACGTCTCCCAAAACCTTGCGCACCACGCTGCGCATCGCGTCCTGAACAAGTAGGTCATAACGAATAAGGTCGGTGGCCATGCGCTCATCCCTGGCGCACAGTGTCTCAACTGCCCATGCGCCTCGCCCGACTCGCCGGCCGGGCGCTAAAATGAAGTGGAGGCTTCTGTTGCCAGGCGCCTCCGAGCCCCGCCTAGAAGTGCTAACCCCTAGGGCTTTGATCCCGGTGTGGGCGCCGCATTACGCGGCGACGGCCACCGGAGCATAGTTGTCGTTGGCAACTATAAGGTTTGACCCGATAACGGCGGTATCATGCCGAGC
>JAMBEQ010000033.1 GCA_024506175.1 Methylocystis sp. | reverse complement strand
TCTTCGCGCCCCAGACGATGGTGCACAGCCTGTCGGTGCGGCCCTATCTGACCGGCGCCGTCTCCATGCTCGGCTCAAACAATTACCTCAACGCCGGCGGCGCCGGCGCGAGCGTCCGAGTGGAGCTTGCTCCGGAGGTCTATCTGGAGCCCGGCGCCGAATGGCGCGGCATATGGGTCGATCCCGTCCGCGGCGTTTTCGCACCCTCGCCATATAAGACGCTGTCGACTCTCGCGACCGGCGACGTGGCGACGGGATACCTAATCGGTTCCTACCGCCTGCTCGATAACGTGCGGCTCGACGGCCGCGTCGCCTATTCGCGCGCCACCGCAGGCTTCGCCGCGCAAAGCTCGGATCAGGTCGACGTGCAGGCCATGTTGCGGGTGGAAATCGATCCGCCGCATCCGATGATCGCGCGCCGCTGGACCATCGCCCCCTACGCGCGCTTCGTAAATTTGGCGTTCGACACGGCCAACCCTCTGGTCAATCCCCTCGTCGCCCGCCGCGACTCCGCCTGGAACTACGGGGTCATGCTAGACGCGCCGGTCACCGAGACGTTTGGCTTCGCCGGCAATCTCGAATTCATGCGCAACGATTCCAACCTGCCGAATTTCAAGACGCAGAATGTCTCCGTCTCCTTCGGCCCGACGGCGAAATTCTAAGGGAGGCGCGCCATGAAGAATGTCTTTGTTCTTGCGTTTGCGGCTGCTGGCGTTTTTGCCTGCTTGCCCGCTCACGCGGAAAAAGTGGGCAATGTCGGCGCCGTCAACGTCGCCGCGCATGGCACGCCGCCGGGCGCGGCGAAACGCGCGCTATCTATCGGCCTCAGCGTCGAAAAGCGCGAAAGAGTCGAAACCGCCGGCGAAGGCAGCGCGCAAATCGTCTTCAACGATTCCTCGACAATGACGGTCGGGCGCAACAGCTCGGTCGTCATCGACGATTTCGTCTACAACGGCTCGGGCGGCAGCCAGGGGGTCAGCATGGCCCGGGGCGTGATGCGCTTCGTGGGCGGCGGCGTCAGTCACGGGTCATCCGCCACATTCAAGACGCCGACAGCGTCGATCGGCGTTCGGGGCGGCTCGATCATGGTGCGCCTCGGCGGGGAATGCGAGGCGTTAATCTATCATCAAAATGGCGTGACCGAGGTTGCGGGGGTTCAGGAGGATTCTCAGGTCCTGAACCGGCCGGGCTTCGGCGTTTGCGCAAGAAGCAGCGGCGTCTCCGAGCCGTTCCGCGTGCCGCCTGAGACCGTCGCCGCCATGAACGCGGAGATGGCGAGCCGCGGCGGCCAGTCCGGCGGCGCAAAGAAGAAGCCGCGCCCGGAGGAGGCTGAGCTTTTGCTCGGGCAGGATCGGGCGCCCGCCATCGAGCCGCCGCCGGGCCTCGACGCGCTGGGGCCGGTCTGGGCCGGAAACGCCCTTGTTGAGAGCCGGGCCAACGTCGAGAATCAGCCGGGCCCGCCGCCGGCGCAGGATCCGTCATGCCAGGGTGAAGCCTGCGGCGCACCCCGCAATTAATCGATCCTCACGAGCGGCGGGGAGCGTCGATCGATCCGAACAGCCCCTTTCAAAGAATGCTCAAACGCAAGCAGGTCTTTCTCTTCGCAACGCTCGTCGCCGGGGCGCTGGTGCTGCCCTGGGGCGCGCTGCAGCCGCGCGCGCTCGACGACTTGCGCAATCATGTCTTCGACAATTTCCAGCGCGCCGCGCCGCGCGCCTATGATCCCGACACGCCGACGCGGGTGGTCGGCGTCGACGAGGAAAGCCTAAAGGCCTATGGCCAATGGCCCTGGCCGCGAACGCGCGTCGCCGCGCTGGTCGAGCGCCTGCGCGAGCTCGGGGCGGGGGCCATCGCCTTCGACTTCGTCTTCTCGGAGCCCGACCACGCCAACGCGCGCATGCTCGTTGAGGCCTTGCCGGACACGAAGCTGCGCGCGGATGTCGCGAAGCTCGTCGCGAAGGCGCCCGACAATGACGCGCTTTTCGCGAAAGCTCTGGACGGCGCGCCCGTCGTGCTCGCCGCGACGCTTGCGCTCGACGGCGCCAAGGACTTTCCCGCCAAGGCGGGCTTTGTCATGGCGGGCGACGAGCCGGCCCCTTTCCTTTATTCCTTCCCGGCTGTTGTCCTGCCTTTGCCGGGGCTGGTCGGAAACGCGCAAGGCCTCGGCGCAACGAATTGGGCACCCGACCGCGATCTCGTCGTGCGTCGGGTCCCGCTGCTCACGCGAGTCGGCGCGGCGATGGCTCCCTCCCTGGCGC
>JAMBEQ010000032.1 GCA_024506175.1 Methylocystis sp. | reverse complement strand
CAAGACCATGGACGAGGTGGGCGGCGCGCTCATCGCCATCGCCCTGGTGCTCATAGCGGTCTTCATCCCGGTCGCCTATATCACCGGCTTGCAGGGCGCCTTCTATAAGCAGTTCGCCATCACCATCGCCTCCGCGACGCTGATCTCCGCCTTCGTGTCGCTCACATTGTCGCCGGCGCTGGCGGCCATCCTGCTGAAGCCGCACGCCGCACACGACGAGGATCATGGCCTCGCGATCGTGCGTCACCCGCTGCGCGCTTTTTTTGACCGCTTCAACCATCTCTTCGACACGATGTCGGCGCGCTACGGCGCCTTGACGGCGCGGCTCGTGCGCCTGGGTCTCGCGTCGCTCCTGGTCTATGGCCTGCTGATCGCCGTCGCAGGGGGGCTTTTGTGGCGCACGCCGACGGGCCTCGTGCCGACGCTCGACCGCGGCTATCTCATCGCGGCGTTCCAACTGCCGCCCGGCGCCGCGCTCGACCGCACTGACGCCGTCATGCGGCGGGCGACGGACATCATCCTCTCACGGCCCGGCGTCGAGGCGAGCGTCGTCTTCACCGGCTTCGATGGCGCGACCTTCACCAACGCGCCCAATGCTGGGGTTATTTTCGTCACGTTGAAATCCTTCGCTGAGCGCCACAAGGCCGGCCTCACGGCGACAGGCATTCGCGACGACATCCGCGCCGCGCTCGCGCCGATCAAGGACTCCTTCGTTTTCGTGCTGGAGCCGCCGGCGGTTCCTGGCATCGGCACAGGCGGCGGCCTCAAGGGCTATGTGCAGGATCGCGGCGGCATGGGGCTGCCGGCCTTGGAGGGCGCGGCCTGGTCGCTCGCCGGCCCCGCGATGCATATGCCCGAAGTCGCTCAGGCCTTCACCCTCTTCAACACGCGCACGCCCCAGATCTTCGCCGACGTCGACCGCACCAAGGCGGAAATGATCGGCGTGCCGATCACGCGCGTGTTCGAGACCATGTCGGTCTATCTCGGCTCGGTCTTCGTCAACGACTTCAACATTCTCGGCCGGACCTATCGCGTCATGGCGCAGGCGGACAATCCGCACCGCCTGACGCTGCGCGATCTCTCCGAGCTGAAAACGCGCAGCGCCACCGGCGAAATGACGCCGCTCGGCGCCTTGGCGACGTTCAATGATGCGACTGGCCCGTTCCGCGTGCCGCGCTACAATCTCTATCCGGCGGCGGAAGTGCAGGTAGATCTCAAGCATGGCGTCTCCTCGGGGCAGGGGATCGCCATGATCGAGGGGTTTGCCAAACAATCGCTGCCGCAGGGCTTCGGCTTCCAATGGACCGAGATCGCGCTGCAGGAGAAGCTTGCCGGCAATACGGCGATGCTCGCTTTCGGCCTCGCGGTCGTGTTCGTTTTCTTGCTGCTCGCGGCGCTTTATGAAAGCCTCGTTCTGCCGCTCGCCGTCATTCTCATCGTCCCCATGTGCATTCTCGCCGCAATGAGCGGCGTTGCCGTGCGCGGGCTCGACCGAAATATTCTCGTCGAGATCGGCCTCGTCGTTCTTATCGGCCTCGCTGCCAAAAACGCGATTTTGATCGTCGAATTCGCGCGCCAGGGAGAGGACGGGGGCAAGGACCGCTTTTCGGCGGCGATCGAAGCGGCGCGCACGCGCCTGCGCCCGATCCTCATGACATCGCTCGCCTTCATTCTCGGCGTGCTGCCGCTGGCAGTTTCGCACGGCGCCGGCGCCGAAATGCGCCAATCTCTCGGCATCGCGGTCTTTAGCGGCATGATCGGCGTGACGATCTTCGGGCTTCTGTTCACGCCCATCTTCTATGTGCTGTCGCGGGCGCTGGCGATGCGGTTCCGGCGGCCGTAGCGCTTTTGGTTGTATGGCCGGACAAAAAGTTAAAGTATCCACGTAAGAGTATTTTCGCGCCAAGCCTGCAAGCTTGCGCCCATTGCTTCGCGCCGAATGAGTCGGCTCCGTTTATAGGAGGATGCGGTATGTCTACTTTCTCCTCGCCCGATACTGTCGATACCAGTTCAGCCAAAGCCACGCCCCTGCATGAAAAATGGGGCTGGATGGTCGCCCTCGGCGCTCTTCTCGCCCTCGCAGGCTTCGTCGCGCTCGGCAGCGTGGTCGCGTCTACGATCGCGACCGTGCTTGTCGTTGGGGTCGCGATGATTATCAGCGGCCTTGTCGAGATCGCCTATGCTTTTGCGATGCGCTCCTGGAAGAAATTCTTCCTCTGGATCGTCGTCGGGATTCTCTATGTCGTTGGCGGCGCCGCGGCGGTGCAGAACCCGCTGCTGGCGGCGGGCTTCCTGACGCTGCTGCTCGGGGCCGGTCTCGTCGCAGCGGGTCTCGTGCGCGTCTTTCTCGCCTTCCAGCTTCCCAAGGACGCGCCCTGGGGTTTCGTCGCCTTTTCAGGCATCATCACTTTTTTGGTTGGCGGCGTCATTCTCGCGCAATGGCCGGTGTCCAGCCTCTGGGTGCTCGGCGCCTTTCTCGGCGTCGATCTCATCTTTGCCGGCGCGACCTGGATGGGCTTCGGCTTTGCACTCAAGCGTGGCGAGAGCGCGCAGGCGACCGGCGTTTTCAGCGACGGAAGCGCGAGCGCCGCTGGGACCGGCTTTGGCGCGGGTTTTGGCCGCAAGCTTTTCGCTGAATTTCTCGGAACCTTCTGGCTCGTCTTCGGCGGCTGCGGCAGCGCGCTGATCTCGGCTGGATTCCCGCAGCTCGGCATCGGCTTTTCCGGCGTCTCGCTCGCTTTCGGGCTCACCGTGCTCACGGGGGCTTATGCTTTCGGCCCGATCTCGGGCGGGCATTTCAATCCGGCGGTGACTTTGGGGCTCGCCACGGCCGGCCGCTTCTCCTGGAAGGCGCTCGGGCCCTACTGGCTCGTTCAGCTCATCGGCGCGACAGCCGCGGCTCTCGTCTTGTTGAAGATTTGTGAGGGCAATATCGATTTTTCGCTTGCCAACGGCTTCGCCGCGAATGGCTACGAGGAGCATTCGCCCAACGGCTATACGCTGCAATCGGCCTTCCTGGTCGAAACCGTGCTGACCGCCTTCTTTCTGCTGGTCATCCTTGGCGTGACCGAAGGCCGCGCCCCGGTCGGCTTCGCGCCGCTCGCGATAGGCCTCGCGCTGACGCTGATCCACCTCGTGGATATTCCGGTGACAAACGCTTCCGTCAATCCGGCGCGTTCGACGAGCCAGGCGCTGTTCGTGGGCGGCTGGGCGATCGAGCAGCTATGGTTGTTTTGGGTCGCGCCGCTGCTGGGTGGCCTGATTGGCGGCCTGATCCACCGCCATGTGCTTGCGGATAAAGCGTGAGCCTCGGCGGGTTCGGTCGATTGCCGAACCCGCGCGCGCCTATTCCTGGCCATTGGCCTCCAGGCGCCGCGCCGCAAGCCGCGCCGCCTCGGCGCCCGACAGCATGGCGCCGTTGAAGCCATGCTCGCCGCCGAAGGCCGAGGCGAGGTAGAGGCCGCCGATCGGAGTCGCCGGCGTGCGCGGAAAGCCCATCAGAATCGGCGCTTCCGGCGGCAAGGGCGCGAAGCCATATACCGCGCCCTCCGGCGTGTTGAGATAAGTCGACATGGAGTAGGCGTTGAGCAGCATGCGCGACGTCACCAGTGAGGAAAAGCCGGGATAATCATGCTCCAGCTTCGCCTGTATGGCGTCGAGCCAGGCTTCGCGGCGGGAGAGGGCTTCCTCCTTGGATGCGCCCTTCCAATTGTCGAGCCGATCGAGCCCGAGCACGCTGAGGAGAACCGGCGGCTCGTCCCAAAGCTCCGAGTCGACCGCCGTGAAATTTGCGATCGTATGTAGCGGCAGTTCGCCTTTGGGCTTATCCGCCATGGCGGCGGCGCCGTCGCCATATTGGTCGAAGCGCTTCATTGTCGAGGGCATGACGATGGTCGAGAAATCCGTCATGCCGATGGTCGAGGGCTTAGCGGAAAGGCCGAAGTTCGCCGAGAAAAGCGAGGTCGAAAGCGGCCGGCTCCCGAAGGCTTCCTCCATCGTGGCGCGCGCGGGCGCCGCCATCATCGACGCGGCGACAGCAGGCGCGCAATTGGCCATCACCACGCGCGCTTCGATCCGTTCGTCATTGTCTCCAGTCCGGCGCGCGACATGACGCACGGCAATGGCGTTGCCGTCGGCGTCGGTCTCGATCTGCGCGACAAGCCGGCCCATGCGCACCACGCCGCCAGCCTTGGTGATGCATTTCGCGAGCTTGAGACTGAGCTGCCGGGAGCCGCCTTTGATATAGGCGCCGCCGGAGGCGATATAGCCGCCCTGCGCCAAGGCGTAGAAAATCCACCAAAGCTTCCGCGGATCGTCTCCATAATAGGCGAGATTGGCGCCGAGCGCGCATTTCAAGCCTTCGGCGCCTGCGAAGTCGCGGGTGAAGATTTCGTCGAGCGTATTCATCCAGCCGGCGGCGGCCGGTCCGACCTCCCAGAGGCCGCGCGTGAATTTGGCAAGCGAGCCTTCCTCGCGCGCCTGTTTTAAGGTCCACAAGGCGTCGTGGGTCTGCTCGACTTCGCCGAGGAATCGCTTGATCGCAGCGCTTTTGTCGGGGAAGCGGGTGGCGAGAGCGTCATGTGCGGCTTCGAATCCGACCGGCAGCGCAAAGGGTTCGCCGACGGGCCCGCCCTTGACCTTGTAAAGCGGGCCGGTGGGCAGCCATTCGATCTCGTCGAGAATCCCGAGTTGTCTTAAGATATGGTGTTTCACGTCGCGCGGGTTGCGGGCGTCGGACGTTTGATGGAGCGAGGCCTCGATCCAGAGGTCGTCGACCTTGTACACCGAGGCGGCGCCCCCTAGGCTGAAATTGCGCTCAAGCAGGCAGACGCTGTAGCCCGCATTGGCAAGCAGGGCGCCCGCGGTGAGGCCGCCCAATCCGGAGCCGATCACCACGGCGTCATATTTCTTGTCATTCATCGGGAAGTCGTCGCCTCTTTGTGCAAAAGCCCGCCTATATGCGGAAGGTATGGCCGAAGCCCGCAGTTGGCGCCAACATAACATGGCGCGGCGCGAGATCGCGGCCCCCTTTCGAGGAAGCATCAATGGCCGATGAAAGCTTTCCAGTTACGCGCACGGACGCGGAATGGCGCGCGCGTCTCACCCGTGAGCAATACGACGTCATGCGCCGGCACGGCACCGAGCGGCCAGGGAGTTGCGCGCTTAATCACGAGAAGCGGCGCGGCGTGTTTCTCTGCGCGGGATGCGATAAGCCGCTCTTCCGCTCCGGCGAGAAATTCGACAGCGGCACAGGCTGGCCGAGCTTCTTCGATCCAATGCCGGGCGCGCTAGGGACGACCGTGGACCAAAGCTATGGCATGGCCCGCACGGAGGTGCACTGCAGCCAATGCGGGTCGCATCTCGGGCATGTCTTTCCGGACGGTCCGCCGCCTACCGGGCTGCGCTATTGCATCAATGGCGTCGCCTTGAATTTTATTCCCGAAAAAGCGCTGTCCGATAAGCTCTGGCTATGAGCCGATAGGCAATCGGGTTGCGACGGAAAGGTGCGACAAAAAATTTTTTTACCTGCCTGTTTCCTGCGCGATCGGTTCCGTCGATACCCTCATCCAGGATGGGTTAGGGCGGGAGGGACCTGACCGCGAGAGTTCGGATGCATGTTGGAGAGACCTATCGTGTTGGTCTGACGATGTTTTCAGTAGACCATGAAATAGCGGGTAATTATTCTGTTGGACGACGAGCGATCAGGCAACCCGTTAGGGTGGGCTCGGGATAGTCGCTCCGCCCCGCTTGTCGTATATGCAGCCAAGCCCTTTGGCGTGGTCGCGCGAGCGGGAGAGGCATTTTTGCTGCATTGCAATGTCGGCGCCGCGCGCGCGATTGCCTGCTTGACGACCAATTTTTATTGCCGTCATACGGAGCGGCAAAATCAGGTCGTTCGATGGGCTCATTGCGCGTGCGGGCGAGGGGCGAGGCCGAAGCCGGCCTTTATGGGCGAAGGCGAACCTGGCTCGAAACGGCGGTTGAGATGGGCCGACGCGCAGCATAGGGGGCGAGGCGGACGCAAGGCCCGCCCGTCTCGTCGGCGGCCGACAAAGTTTTTCCAGGGCCCGCGAAACGGGCCCGAGAGGGAGTGGAGCTATATGTCGTCAACAACGTCAGCCGCCGCGCCGGGCGCGAGCGGAAAAGACAATCAGCACCTTTCGCCCAAGTCAGACATCGAGATTTCTCAGGCCGCCAAGATGCGGCCCATCGTCGAGGTCGCAAAAGACAAGCTCGGCATTCCGGCCGAGCACATCCAGCCCTACGGCCATTACAAGGGCAAAGTCTCCCTCGACTACATCGCCTCGCTCGAAGGCAAGCCGGACGGCAAGCTGATTCTGGTCACGGCGATCACCCCGACGCCGGCGGGCGAAGGGAAGACGACGACCACGGTCGGCCTGACCGACGGCCTCAACTACATCGGCAAGAAGGCGCTTTGCTGCCTGCGCGAGCCCTCGCTCGGCCCCTGCTTCGGCGTGAAGGGCGGCGCGGCGGGGGGCGGCTACGCCCAGGTCGTGCCCATGGAGGACATCAACCTCCACTTCACCGGCGACTTCCACGCGATCGGCGCGGCGAACAACCTGCTCGCGGCGCTCATCGACAACCACATCTATTGGGGCAACGAGCCCAAGATCGATTCACGCCGCGTCTCCTGGCGCCGCGTCGTCGACATGAACGACCGCGCTCTGCGCTCGATCGTCTCCTCGCTCGGCGGCGTGTCGAACGGTTTCGCCCGCGAGGACGGCTTCGACATCACCGTCGCCTCGGAAGTCATGGCGATCTTCTGCCTGGCGTCGAGCTTCGCCGATCTGCAGCAGCGTCTCGGCAATATCATCGTCGGCCAGACGCGCGAGAAAAAGAACGTGCGCGCCAGCGAAGTTCACGCCGCGGGCTCCATGGCCGCGCTGCTCAAGGACGCGATCGCGCCCAATCTCGTGCAGACGCTCGAGAACAATCCCGCGATCATCCATGGCGGCCCCTTCGCCAATATCGCCCATGGCTGCAACTCGGTGATCGCGACGAAGGCTGGTCTCAAGCTCGCCGATTACGTCGTGACGGAAGCCGGTTTCGGCGCGGATCTCGGCGCAGAGAAGTTCTTCGACATCAAATGCCGCAAGGCGGGCCTCACGCCCTCCGTGACGGTCATCGTCGCAACGATCCGCGCGCTGAAGATGCATGGCGGCGTCGCCAAGGAAGAATTGAAAGGCGAGAATGTCGCGGCCGTCCAGAAGGGCTTCGAGAATCTGAAGCGCCACATCGGCAATGTCCGCAAGTTCGGCGTGCCGGTGCTCGTCTCGATCAATAAATTCTCGTCCGACACCCCGGCCGAGATGGAAGCGCTCAATACTCTGTGCAAGGCGGAAGGCGTCGAATGCGTGGTCGCCGACAACTGGGGTTCGGGCGGCGCCGGGGCGGCCGATCTCGCCCGCGCCGTGGTGCAAACGATCGAGGCGCAGCGCTCGACCTTCAAGCCGCTCTATCCAGACGAGATGCCGCTCGCCGAAAAGGTGCGGACCATCGCCAAGGAGCTTTACGGCGCCTCCGACATTTCCTACGACGCGAGCATCAAGGCGCGCTTCGCGGAGCTGGAGAAGGAAGGCTTCGGCAATTTCCCCGTCTGCATCGCCAAGACGCAATACAGCTTCTCGACCGACGCCAATGCGAAGGGCGCGCCTTCGGGACACATCATCCCGATCCGCGAGCTGCGTCTGTCGGCGGGCGCGGAGTTCATCGTCGTGGTCTGCGGCGACATCATGACCATGCCCGGCCTGCCGAAGGTTCCGGCCGCCAACAATATCGCGGTGGATTCGAACGGCCGCATCGCGGGCCTGTTCTAAGCGCCTCGATAGAGAATTCCGCGGCGCCTCGCGCGCCGCGGGTCCGCCAATCCTGCAAACCTATCCGCTCGAAAGGAGCAAATTAAATGGCGCAGAATTCCAGAGTCCCCGGCAGAAACTTCCTCTTCGTGCCGGGCCCGACCAATCTTCCCGACCGCATCGTGCGCGCCATGGCGGTCGCCTCGGAAGACCATCGCTCGCCGACCTTCCCCGACCTCGTGAAGCCGTTGTTCCCGGGCCTCAAGAAGGTGTTCAACACCGACAAGGGCGTGCCCTTCATTTTCCCGGCATCCGGCACCGGCGGCTGGGAAGCGGCGATCACCAACACGCTGTCGCCCGGCGACAAGGTTCTCGCGCAGCGCTTCGGCCAGTTCTCGCATCTGTGGATCGACCTCTGCCAGCGTCTGGGCCTCGAGGTCATCAAGCAGGAGCGTCCCTGGGGCACCGGCAATGATCCGGAGCTGATCGAAGAGGCGCTCAAGGCCGATAAGAATCACGAGATCAAGGCCGTTCTCGCCACCCACAACGAGACCGCCACGGGCGTGACCTCGGACATCGCCGCCGTCCGCAAGGCGATTGACAACGCCAAGCATCCGGCGCTGCTCTTCGTCGACGGCGTGTCCTCCGTCGGCTCGCTCGAGTTCAAGATGGACGAATGGGGCGTGGACGTGATCGTCTCCGGCTCGCAGAAGGGCTTCATGCTGCCGGCCGGCCTCGCGCTGATGGCCGCGAGCCCGAAGGCGATCGAGGCGGGCAAGAACGCCAAGATGCGCCGCGCCTATTTCGAGTTCCAGGACATGATCGCGCAGAACGCGAACGGCTACTTCCCCTATACGCCGTCCGTCCCGCTGCTCTACGGCCTCAAGGAAGCGCTCGCGATCCTGTTCGAAGAAGGCCTCGATCAGGTCTACAAGCGCCACCATCACCTCGCGTCCGGCGTCCGCGCCGCTGTCGCGGCCTGGGGCCTCAAGACCTGCGCGCAGGACCCGAAGTGGGATTCGGACACCGTCACCGCGATCATGGTTCCGGAAGGCTACAACGCCGCCAAGGTCATCGAGACCGCCTACAAGCGCTATAACC
>JAMBEQ010000031.1 GCA_024506175.1 Methylocystis sp. | reverse complement strand
TCTGGTCGTCACCCCGGCGCTGGCCGTCGATCCGACCGGCATTCCTCAGTGCGATGCGCTGCTGAAGCGCTACGAGGCCTGTTCATCCTTGCTGCCGCCCAAGCAGGTGCATGCGGCGCAGAAGGAGTTGCTGGACGGCGCCATGGGCATGCGCGCGGTGGCCAACGATCCCGCCAAGCGCGCGGATCTCGAGCGCTATTGCGCCGACACGTTCGAGCAGATGAAAAAGGCGAGCGACATCAAGGAATGCATGTCGAAGCCTTAGCGCCTTCCGCAAAAGTTGACAGACTTTTGCGAATAAGAATGCGCTCACTTTGTTTTGGCGCGATTTCTGATTGCTCGCGTGATTCCACGTGAGCGGTAAGCGCGCTAAGGCTCATCGCGCCGCAAGAGCTCTCCCCGCGACGCAATTTTCCAGATAGGCGGCGCTGCGCATTTCGGCGAGGCGGGAAACCGCCCGCTGGAACTCGCGCGCCTCTTCGCCGTACGGGGAGTCGTAGAGATATTCGGGCGCGGTGGTGGCGGAGATGGCCAAAAGCGTATGCGCCTCATAAAGCACGTCGACGAGGGTGATGAGCCGCCGCGCCTCGTTGCGCTGCTCGGGCGCGAGGACGGGCGCCTCGTCCATAATCACCGCGTCGAAGCGGCGCGCGATTTCGAGATAGTCCGAGGCCGAAAGCGGCCGGCCGCACACATCGGCGAAGCTCAGCCGCGCGACGCGGCCCACGACTTGAGGAATGAAGACCGCGCGGCCCTTCACCTCGATGGTTGCCGGCGCGCCATGACGCATGCCCGTCAGGGCGAGAAAGAGAGCGTCCATTGCCGCGTGGGCGTTTTCGTCCACGGGGGCGAAATAGACGTCTCCTGCGCAGTCCTGCTGCGCCCGGTAATCAATGGGCGCGGCGAGGCGCAGCACATCCATGCGCGACTGCAAAAGCGCGAGGAAGGGCAGGAAGAGATCGCGGTTGCGCCCGCCGTCGTAGAGGCGCGAAGGCTCCACATTGGACGTCGCAACGACAGTGACGCCGGCGGCAAACAGTGTGGCGAAGAGCCGCGCGAGAATCGTGGCGTCGGCGATGTCCGTGACCGCGAATTCGTCGAAGCAGAGGAGGCGCGTCTCGGCGGCGATCTCTTCGGCGACGCGCGTCACCGGGTCTATGACGGCATGCGCCGCGCCGTTGCGAAGCCGATGCAGCCGATCATGCACCTCCAGCATGAAGCCATGGAAATGGGCGCGCCGCTTCTTATCCACCGGCGCCATCTCGAAGAAGAGATTCATCAGCATGGTCTTGCCGCGCCCCACCGGCCCCCAGAGATAGAGGCCGCGGGGCCGTTCTTCCTGCCAGAAGAAGGCGCGCAAGACTTTAGGGAGGGGCGCGGCCGGCGCTTTGCCTTTCCCGAAGGCGTCGACAAGCCCCTGCAGCCGCTTCACCGCCGCGCGCTGCGAGGCGTCGGGGTGGAGATCGCGCTCGATGACCAGCGCGTCATAGCGTTCGACGAGCGAGCTTTTCATTCAGGCGCGCCGCATCCTGCCGCTGGCGGCGTCGAAAGCGCCCGGGCGAAGCTCGCAATAAAGCAGGCGGTCGGGGTCGACAGGCCCCGGCATGATGATCTTGCCGCGCGGCACGCGGGCGAAGCCGACGCGGGAGTAGTAATCGAGGTCGCCAACGAGCAGCACCAGCCCGTGGCCCGCCGCCCGCGCGGCGTCGAGCGAATGTTTCATGAGCTTTTCGCCCACGCCCTGGGAGCGGAAGGCCGGTTCAACGGTGAGCGGGCCCAGCAACAGGGCGGGCGTCTCTCCGACGAGTATATTCGTCATGCGGTTCGCGCCGACGAGCAGGGTGCCGACGCGCGCGACAAAGGACAGCGACAGATCGGGCGCGACGCCTTCCCTCAGCCGGTAAGCCGTGCGGGCGTAGCGGCCGGGGCCGAAGGCGCGCTCATCGAGCTTTTCGATCTGCGCCTCGTCGGGGGCTGTCATGGGAAGGAATTTGATAACCAGGTCGATCATGGGTGGCGGAGGCCATATCATGCCGCCCACGGCACGCAAAATGCGCCCGGGCCTCGAAAAGGCGCTGGCGCGCCGCTCGCCATCGACAGGCGGGGCGCTTTATCGGATAAGGCCGCATGCTCACCTTCAATCATCTGCATCCGGGAGCCGCCGCATGAGCGCGTTGGAAGCCAAGGGCGCCGGCGTGACCACTGCCGTCGTCTCCGAAGACGAGGCGGGGATGCGCGTCGATCGCTGGTTCAAGCGGCGCTATCCGTCCCTCGCCCTGTCGCATCTCGCCAAAATCTGCCGCAAAGGCGAAGTGCGGGTTGACGGCAAGCGCGTCGAGACCTCGACGCGGCTTGAAGAGGGGCAGAAGGTTCGCGTCCCGCCGCTCAATATCGAGGAGCCGGCGAGCCCCGCGGTAAAGCGCGCGAATCCCGAGGACGCCGAGGCGCTGCGCACGATGACCCTCTTCGAGGACAAGGATCTGATGGTCCTCGACAAGCCTTACGGCCTGGCGACGCAGGGCGGCTCAAGACAAACGCGCCATATCGACGGCATGCTGGAATCGCTTGCCAAGGGGGATTCCCGGCCGGTGCTGGTGCACCGGCTCGACCGCGACACCTCGGGCGTGCTGCTCGTCGCGAAAAACCGGCGCATGGCCGCCGACCTCGGCGAAATCTTCCGTTCACGGCAGGCCAAGAAAATCTATTGGGCGCTCGTGGAGGGCGTGCCGAAGCCCGCGCAGGGGAGGATTTCACTCTATCTCGCCAAGGGCGCCGGCATGGAGAAGACCCGGGGGGCGGGGCGCGATCTCGAAAAGATGCGGGTTGCCCGGCATGGCGAGACGGACGCGCAGCATTCACTAACCTATTACGCCATCGTCGACAAGGTGGCCCCGCGCTGCGCCTGGCTCTCGATGAAGCCGCTGACCGGCCGCACCCACCAGCTGCGCGCCCACGCCGAGGCGATCGGCCATCCGATCTTCGGCGACCCCAAATACGGCCACCGCCCCGAGGACGACGTGCGCCGCCGCGATCCGCTGCGGGCCATGCCCGACGGGCTCGAGCGCAAGCTCCACCTTCTCGCTCGGCGCCTCGTGCTGCCGCATCCCAAGGGCGGCGTGCTGGACGTGACCGCGCCGCTGCCCGAGCATATGAAAAAGAGCTGGGAGCTCTTCGGCTTCGACGTGAAGCGATACGACCCGATCGAGGATGCGCCGGACGCTTAGATCGTTTCCCTGCAAGCCTGAGGACGAACCTTCGTCCCGCGCATCTCCTGCAGCATCGCCCGCACCTGCGCTTCTGCCTCCGCGGCGAGCGCCTTGCGGGCCTTGCCGTGGGGCGAGAGCGCCGGCCCAAAGGCGACCCGGCAGTGAACGCCGCCGCGCTTCATCAGGCTCCAAAGGTGCGGCAGGAAAGTCATGTCGCCATACCAGCCGACATCGACCGGCTGGGCGCCGTCGGTATAAAGGATGGTCGCTGGGGCAATGGCCGCTTCGCCGTCATAGTCCTGAATGGCGTCGAAATGCGCCGGCTTGAATGGCAGAACCTCCGCGCCGTCGCTCGACGTGCCCTCGGGAAAGACGATGAGATCGCGGCGCTCGCGCAGCACGTCGCAGAGCGCGGCGTTGACGAACGGAATATCCTTGCGCGCGCCGCGCGGCACGAAGACCGTGCCCTGCAACCGCGCGAGAAATCCGAGAACCGGCCAGCCCGCCACTTCGCTCTTGGCGAGAAACACCAAAGGATAAAGGCTCGCCAGCGCGATGATGTCGGTCCAGGAGACATGGTTCGAGACGACGAAGCGCGGGCGCGAGGCGGGCAGGGCGCCGGTGGGCGTCACCCTGATGCCGATGACGGCGCACATCACCCGGCAGAATCCCGTCTGGATCGCGTGCTGAATCGCCCAGCCGCGCCGCCGCGCGATCGCTTGCACCGGAACGAGGAAGATAAAGGCGGCCGTCATGGCGGCGGCGAAGGCGAGGGCGCGGAGATAAGGCATGGTCCCTGATCCTCCGCGTCCAAGAAGCTTGTGTGACAGTTGCGCGCCCCTGAGCGCGTTCCGC
Organism: Methylocystis sp.; assembly: GCA_024506175.1. Taxonomy (GTDB): domain Bacteria; phylum Pseudomonadota; class Alphaproteobacteria; order Rhizobiales; family Beijerinckiaceae; genus Methylocystis. Next base: position 1,093 of record JAMBEQ010000031.1, on the reverse strand, counting down.
AAAAGTTGTGGAGACTTTTGCGATAAGAATGCGCTCCAGTTTTTTGATTCGGCGCGATTTCCTTTCGCTCGCATGACGCCATGCGAGCGGAAAGCGCGTCAGTCTCGCGGCGGCGCCTGCAGAAAGAACCGCATCATTTCACGCGAGGCGTCGGGACCGCGCCGGTCTGTATGCGAGCCCTCCGGGGAACCGCCCGACCATGCGTGGCCAAGCCCCTCGATGTTCCAATATTCGACCTGCGGAACGCCGCGCGCGTCGGCGACCACCGTGCGGCTGTAGCGCCGCCCATTGGCGTTCCCGCGCTCGGTTGTTTCCCGGTGATGCCTGGAGAGACCCGCGCGCGCTTCCGCCAAGATCAATTCGCCGTTCGTCGGATGCACCTTCTGGTCGGCGTCGCCGTGAAAGATGATCGTACGCACCCGGTCCCTCGCGCGTTTAGCCCGACCGTGCGATCTCCCGTTCATCGCGATGAAGGCGGAGGCCGTATCGCTCGCGACGCCGTAGACAAGACCGGAATGCACGCACGCGCCTGCGTAAAGATCGGGATAGGTGGCGCTCATCACTTCAGCCATGGCTCCGCCAGCCGAGAGGCCCGCGACGAAGACGCGCTCAGGGTCGATATTCATCTCCAAGATCAGCGCACGCGTGAGCCCTGCGATGACGCTGGGCTCGCCCCTGTCGCGCAGTTGATCCTGCGGATTGAACCAGTTCCAGCATCCGAGGTGATTGGCCGTCATGACCTGCTCAGGGTAGACGACGATGAAGCCCTGCTCTTCGGCCAAGGCGTTCATGCCGGTGCCGAGGGCGAAATCGTCGGCGTTCTGCGTGCAACCGTGCAGCATAACGACCAAAGGCACCGGCCCGTCGCCCCTACGCGCGGGCACATAGACCTTGTAGGGTCTCGTCCCGGCTTCGCAGGCGAAAGTGCGCGCCAGATAGGAAGCCCCGTCGGGAACGACGACCTGCGGCGCCTTGCGGAGCTTCGCGAGCGCCGCCATCCCTTGGCCGAGGTCGGGCAGTTCGCCCTTCTTGAGACGTTCGAGCGTTTCGCCGAGCGGCGGCGCCACGCGCGCCGAAGCGGCTTCCGGCGTAT
>JAMBEQ010000030.1 GCA_024506175.1 Methylocystis sp. | reverse complement strand
GCCGACCGGCGTCGCCGCGACGAGCTTGGGCAGATCGCGCGATTCCTTGATCGGCTTGCCGTCGAACTTGATGATCACATCGCCAGCCTTGATGCCGGCAGGCTTCGACGGGCCCTTGTCGTCCACGCCCGCGACCAGAGCGCCCCGCACCGCGCCGAGATTGAGCGTTTCGGCGATGGCGTCATCAACGTTCTGGATGCGCACGCCGAGCCAGCCGCGCCGCGTCTCGCCATATTGCCTCAGCTGATCGATAACCGGGAGCACCGTATTCGCCGGCGTCGCAAAGCCGATCCCGACCGAGCCGCCCGAGGGCGAGAGAATTGCGGTGTTGATCCCGATCACCTCGCCGTCGAGGTTGAACAGCGGGCCGCCGGAATTGCCTTTGTTGATCGAGGCGTCGGTCTGGATGTAGTTGTCGTAGGGACCGCTGTCGATGTTGCGGTTGCGGGCCGAGATGATGCCCGCCGTCACAGAGCCGCCAAGCCCGAAGGGGTTGCCCACCGCCAGGACCCAGTCGCCGACGCGCGCTTTGTCGCTGTCGCCGAATTTCACGGCCTTCAGCGGCTTTTCGGGCTTCACCTTCAGAACGGCGACATCGACCTTCTGATCCTTGCCGATAACCTCCGCCTTGAGCTTCTGGCCGTCGTTGAGGATCACTGTGACTTCGCTGGCGTCGGCGATGACGTGATTGTTGGTGATGACGATGCCCGCCGGATCGATGACAAAGCCCGAGCCCAGCGACGAGGACTTCCGCTGCCGCGGCATATCGGGCATGCCCTGGCCCTGACGGCGCTTGAAGAATTCCTCGAAAAGATCGTCGAAGGGCGCGCCGGGGCCCATGCCCGGCGGCAGGCCCGGCATATCGCCGCCCTTGCGGCTCTTGGTCTCGAGAGTCTGCGTCGCCGAAATATTCACGACCGCGTCGGAGACCTGCGCGGAGAGATCGGCAAGAGAGTCAGGGCCTCTGGCCAGAGCTGGCCCGGCGAGCCAAAGAGAGTAGGCCGTCGCGAGCGCCAAAGCGGCGCGGCGAAATGCGGATGTCATTGCCTGTTGTCTCCTACGGGACGTGTTTTTTGACGCTGCGCCGCTGCCCGTGCGCGTGATTTAACGCTTTTGCGACGGCTGTGGGGCCGCCCGATCCGCCATCGAGGCGGGATTCCCCTCGGGAGCCGAGAAAAAACGGAAAAACTCGGAACGCGGGCTGACGAGAAAACGCGTCTCGCCCGGTTTGAAAGCGGCTTCATAGGCCTGCATCGAGCGATAGAAGGCGAAGAAGTCTGGATCTTTGCCGAATGCTTCGGCAAAAATACGGTTGCGCTCCGCGTCGCCTTCGCCCTTGATCTGATCAGCCTTTTGCTGCGCCTCCGCTTTGAGCACGATGACGTCGCGGTCGGCCTTGGCCGTGATCTTTTGCGCCTGCTCCGCGCCCTGCGCGCGATATTCGGCCGCTTCCCGTTGACGCTCGGTTTGCATGCGGCCGAAAACTTTTTCGGAAATCTGCGCCGGCAGGTCGACGCGGCGGATGCGCGCGTCGACGACCTCGACGCCGAATCTCCGAGCCTCCGCGTCTGCTTGCTGCTTGATTTTCGTCATGAGCGCTGCGCGCTCGTCGCGCACGATCTGACGCTGATTGGCCTCGGACAGGACGCGCCGCACGGCCGAGTTCAGAACCGAGCCGAGCTGGTTGTTGGCGCCCTGTACATTGGTGACCGATTGATAAAATTTCAGCGCGTCGGCAATGCGATAGCGGATGAAGCTGTCGACTTCGAGCCGCTGATTGTCGGCGGCGAGCACTTCCAGAGCCGGGCTTTCGACGTCGAGAATGCGATTGTCGAAAGTCACGACGTTCTCGATCAGCGGGATCTTGAAGTGCAGCCCGGGCTCCGTGATCAAGCCGCGCCCTGCGACCGGTTCGCCGAAGCGCAGCACCAGCGCCCGCTCGGTTTGCTCGACGGTGAAAAGCGCGCCGCCCGCGAAGGCGATGGCGACGAGCACCAGAAGGGCGAAGACGAAGAGAAGGCCGTTTTTCACTTCTGTCCTCCCTTGAAGGGCCCGAAGGAGGGCAGGGGCACGAAGGGGAGCGCCGAGGCGCCGCCCTTGGCCGGGTCGTCGAGAATCACCTTGTCGGCGCCGCCGAGCACGCGCTCCATGGTTTCGATGTAAAGCCGCTGGCGGGTGAGCGCGGGGGCGTTCTTGTATTGCTCGTAGATTTGATCGAAACGCGCCGCCTGGCCGCGCGCCTCCGCCACCATCTGTTCGCGATAGGCTTCCGCCTCCTGCAGAATGCGGGCGGCGGAGCCGCGAGCTTCGGGCACTACGCGATTCGCATAGGCTTCGGCTTCGTTGCCCAGGCGCTGCAAATCCTGCTGCGCGGCGGTGACGTCGCGGAAGGCGGCGATGACCTGCTGCGGCGGGTCAACTGAGAGCAAAAGCACCTGAAGCACCATCACGCCGCTGTGGTAATCGTCGAGCACCTTCTGCATCAGCGCCTGGGAGGCCGGCTCGATCACCTTGCGGTCGGCGGTGAGAATTTTCTGTATCTGCGATTGGCCGACAATCTCGCGCATGGCGCTCTCGGCCACAGCCTTCACCGTCGTGTGCGGGTTGGCGACATTGAAGGCGTAATCCTCTGGCCGTGAGGGATCGATCTGCCAGATAACGCGGAACTTTATGTCGGCGATATTCTCGTCGCCCGTCAGCATCAGGCTTTCTTCCGGCGCCTCGGAGCCGAGTCGCGCCGTCTGCCCCCCGCGCCTGCGCCCCTCCGCGGGGGTCTCCTCCCGGAACCCGACGTCCGTGATATTGCGGTCCGTCACGGCAAGCTTGACGACGGAGCCGACCGGGGCGGGGAGGTTGTAATTCAGGCCCGCCTGCGTCTTGCCGCGATACTTTCCGAAGATCAGATTGAGCCCGATCTCGTTGGGGCCGACGGTGTAAAAGCCTGAGAGCAGCCAGGCGAGCAAGGTCAGAAGAACGAGAATCGCCAGGCCGCCGCCGCCGAAACCTGCGGGCATGAATTGCTTGAGTCCTTCCTGACTGCGGCGCAAAAGCTCTTCCAGATCCGGCGGCTGCGCGCCGCCGCCCGAGCCCGGGCCCCAAGGCCCGCCCTGCTGACCCCATGGGCCGTTGTTCTGATTGCGCGGGCCGCCTTGATTGCTCCAGGGCATCTCGTCTCACGGATTTTGGATTTGGCCTCGGGCGCGGCTTCGCGGCACCTTCGACGTTATAGGCTTTTGGTTAGGCGGCGGCAATGATGCGCGACCGACGCGCAAGTAGCCAGGAGGGTTTTCCCATGATCCGCGACTATCCGAATATCGCCGCCAACGAGCGGACCTATCTCGCCTGGGTTCGCACCGGAGTCGCCGTCATCGGACTGGGATTCGTAATCGAGCGGTTCAACCTGTTTTTGCTCGCCCTCGCGGCTGGCGCGGGGGAGCAGACCGCCGCGCTGCGGTTCCATCGGCTCGAGAGCGCAGCCGGCAAGCACGCTGGGACGCTTTTGATTGCAGCCGGCGTGGCCTTGATCGTCCTCGCCACGATCCGCTTCTTGCAGACGACTCGTCTCCTCGAAAAGGAGGAGGCACATAGGCCGCAAGCGACGCATCCCACCTTGCTCGCGCTTTCGGCGTTGATCCTCGCTGTCGCCGGGTTCAGCGCCTATCTGGCGATCGGCTGATCAGCGATACCAGACGAAGGCGAAGGAAACCAACAGCGCCAGCGCAAATCCGATCAGCGCGTTGACGAGAAAGCCCTTGCCGAATTCGTCCATGGCCTGTGACCCTGTGTCGCCCGAGCGGGGCTGGCGGAGACGGTGGGATTCGAACCCACGATAGGGTTTCCCCTATAACGATTTAGCAAACCGTCGCCTTCAGCCTCTCGGCCACGTCTCCACATGCGTCGCTGCGCGCACGAGACGGGACATATGCCAAAGGGCGCCGTCTTGGCAAGCAGCGTCGGGCCTATGCGCAGATCTTTCTGCTTGAGCGCAGCTGCTCTGCGCGTCTCAAAAATCCGCCTTTAACAAGCTGTTTATATTTTAGCCTCCTTGCTCGTTACATCAACTCTACCGTGTCTTCCTTGCAACAGATCGGGTCAATCTTTGTCGACGGGCCGCAGTGGCGGTTGGATTTTATTGACTGTGCGGGGCCACTTGTTGATGGATTGGATCACGGCTCAGCAAAGGGAGAATCGTCTCTACGCCGAGCCACAAAGTTGGGCGCGTGCGCTTGGGCGCGTCCGTCGAATTTTCGTTTTTTTAAGAGGCTGGAATGAAAAAAGTCGCTCTTTCGGTCGCCGCTCTGGCGCTGACCGCCGGCTCCGCGCTCGCGGCCGACCTTCCGTCCCGCAAGGGCCCGCCGATGCTTCCCCCGCCGCCCCCGCCGCCCATGTGGACCGGCTTCTATGTCGGCCTGAACGCTGGCGGCACCTGGGCGAATAGCAACAACATCTCCACCGTCGCTGCGCCGATCGCCGTCCCGTCGGCCGTCAACCCCGCGGCTTGGGGCCCGCTGGCGGGCGCGCTTGCTCTTTCCGCCAGCAGCTTCATCGGCGGCGGCAACAACGGCGGCTTCATCGGTGGCGGCCAGGTCGGCTACAACTGGCAGTTCTACAACAGCTTCGTTGTGGGCATCGAGGCTGACATCCAGGGCATCGCGGGTTCGCGCGGCAACAACGTTGCGGCCGTCTCGGGCGCGCCGGTCGCCGGCTTCCCGCCGGAAGCCTATACTGGCGTCTCTACGGCTCGCCGTAGCGTTGACTACCTCGGCACCGTTCGCGGCCGCCTGGGCTGGCTGTTCACGCCCACCCTGCTGCTTTACGGCACCGGCGGTCTCGCCTATGGCGGCGTTAACCTGAACACGGCGTTCGTCGGCATCGAGACCCCGACGTTCGCGGGCGGCGCTCCGATTTTCGGCGGCACGGCCTTCTCTGATACGCGCGTCGGCTGGACCGCCGGCGGCGGCATCGAATGGATGTTCCTGCCGAACTGGTCGGCGAAGGTCGAATATCTGTACTTCGATCTGGGTAACGTCACGGCCAACGGCTTCGTCGTTCACACCCCCGGCGTCCTCGTCGCCGGTCCGATCGCCGCCGCCGCCACTCAGACGACGACCCGTTTCAACGGCAACATCGTCCGCGCCGGCCTGAACTATCACTTCAACTGGGGCGCTCCCGCTCCGGTCATCGCAAAATACTGATCGACTCGCTCAAACGAGAAGAGAGCCCGGCCGAAAGGCCGGGCTTTTTTTATTTGCGGGCGCGATCCGCCGAGTGGCAGGACTGTCGCATTTTGCGTGATTTAAAGTTAAGGCTAAGCTGTCTTTAGTTAACCTTGCGGATCGCAATATGCATATCGACGAAGCCGTCTCGAGCGTTCTGGAAGACTTTCTCCGTGAGTGGGGTCTTTCCAATGGCGCCTATGCGGCCCTGAACCTGCCCACGCCGGCAGGCGCGCGGCCTCTGCTGGCGGTGACCTATTCGGCCGAGTGGCAGAAGCACTACGCGCAGAGCGGTTATGTCGATCTCGACCCGATCGTCCGCTCGGGGCTCGGCGGGTTTCTTCCGATCGACTGGGCCGAGATCGATCGAGGCGATCCCATCATCCGAAAATTCTTCGGCGAGGCCCAGGAATTCGACGTCGGCGCCAATGGCCTGACGATCCCCATCCGAGGCCGATTAGGAGAATTTGCGCTTTTCACCATCACCAGCAACGAGACTGATTCTGCGTGGCGAGCGCTGAAACGCGAGTTGCTCCGCGACCTCATGATCTTCTCGTTCAACTTCCATGCAGCGGCGCTGCATTCCGCCGGCCCCGGCGACGAAGCGGCTGTTCACTTGCCGCTGCGGGAAGCGAGTTGCCTCCGGTGGAAGGCGCTAGGGAAGACGGATGACGACATCGGCCGGATCCTCGGGATCAGCCCGCACACTGTCCGTTTCCACCTCGAGTCTGCCAGAGCGCGGTTGAGCACCACCAACACGACTCATACGGTGGCGCGCGCGCTGGCGCTCGGCCTCATCAATATGTCGTATGAGCCAAATTATCTGCTCACGAAAAAGCGACGCTGACCCCCTATTTTTGGGAGGTGATCAACCCACTGAGATTGCGCGAAGTCTCCAACTGAGAAGCTTAAGGCGGAGACTTGGTTGTGATCAAAATTATACCGGGAGAATGGCGGGAACGCTTTCCGCGCCTCATCGACGAGATGCACAAACTAAGGCGCAGCGTGTTTTACGAGCGCCTCAGATGGCAGGTGACGATCATCAACCGGTGGGAGGTCGATGGATATGACGCGCTCAACCCGCTCTATGTCCTCTCCCTCGATGAACACGAGCGCGTTATCGGGGGATTGAGGCTCCCGCCGACCACGGGCTTCAACATGCTCAACGACACATTTCCTCAGCTGTTGCCGGACGGCGCGCGGATTCAAAGCCCGCTCATCTGGGAATCGAGCCGTTTCACGGTGCGGATGACAGGCGACAGGGCGGTAGACTTCCCGGTCATTAGCCGCGCAACGGCCGAACTCGGCATGGCGCTCAACGAGATTGGCAAGGCGGCGGCCTTGACGCACATTGTCACGGTCTACGACGCCGCCATGCATCGCATGCTGAGGCGCGTCGGTTGCGCTGGCGAGCCGCTGGGTCCGCCGCAAATGATCAGCGGGGTGGAGACCTACGCCGTGATCTATGAGATCGGAACACGGTGGGACCCGCACGTGCGGGGCCTCGCGGGATGCGCCTCCGTGCCGCTCGATCCCGAAGTTGTCGTTAGCCTGCGATCCAGACTCGGTCTCGCGGATCAGACTTTCTCGACGGGCGGAGTTCGGCGATGATTCGTCTCGTAACAGTCCGGAATTTCGCCTCTATCGATGATCAGCTTGAGGCGGCTTATCGCCGACGGCTTGGAGGCTCCTGCCCCTGTCTGGACGCCCGGGACGAAGACGATCTCCTCCTGGCTCTTCTGGATGCAAGGGGGATTCGCCAACAGGGGCGCGATTGGCTGCGAAGATTGAGGAGGGACCTGGACTCTTTGGCGTCGCCACCCTCTCGATCTTCAAAACGCCGGCGCTCGACGCGGATTCGCGCAAATGCCGAAAGGCCCGCGTTCTCACGAAAGGCCGGGATGCCGACGAAGCTCTGACGGAAAGCGACGCGCGGGCTGCTAAAACGCGCGTCGCTTTATTCCCGCAATCGGCTCAGTTCACGTAAGCGGTGATCGCGAAGGTGACTGCGGCGGCGGCGGCGAGAATTGACACAATGGCGGCGAACGAGTTCATGGCGCTTCCTCTGCCTTAGAGACTGCCCCCGGCGCTCTTCTCGAGGCTCGTGACCGACGGCGCGACGAAATAACGCACCTGCTTTCGAAAAGGCGCAAGCGGGAAAAGTTTTTGCAATGCACGCAAAAAGAGCGGCCCAAACTGGGACGGCGCAGGCGGATGCCCCTGTAAAGGAATATTCATCACAGCGCGCCGCGCCGCAGCGACGATCTTTCGCGAAAGCCAGAGCTACGCGCAAAGGCCGATCCCAGGCGCCCGTCGACGCCGGCGGCGATGATTCTCCAGCCGGCCCCGGATTGCGTTTTGGCGAATTATTGATCCGATTTGGCTAATTCGCCATCCTGACCTAGGATGACCCCAACCACATATCCAGGCAGGCGGGGGCGTACGCCCTCCGTCACCATGCCGTTATTCGGGCGATGAAGCTCCCGACAATTCAGGGGGCTCTCGCCTCAGGAGGAGAAAATGAAGGCGAATTGGAAAAAATATTTGCCTTGGGTCGTCTTCGTCGCGGTCGCGGGCATTCTGTTCGCCATGTTCCAGCAGCAGCAGACCCGCACGCCGGCCCGTGAGATCACCTTCAGCGAGCTGCTGGTGCAGATCGATGAAGGCCGGGTGCATGACGTGATGATCGCCGGCAATGAAATCTCCGGCCACTTCAATGACAACCGCACGTTCACAACCTATGCGCCAAACGATCCGTCGCTGGTGCAGAAGTTGGAAGCGAAGAAGGTTCAGATCAGCGCCAAGCCCTCTGGCGACAATCCCGGTTGGGTCTCGACCCTGATCGTGAACGGCCTGCCGCTGCTGCTCTTCATCGGCGTGTGGATTTACATGGCGCGCCAGATGCAAGGCGGGGCCGGTGGCCGCGCGATGGGCTTTGGCAAGTCGAAGGCGAAGCTTTTGACGGAGTCGCAGGGGCGGGTGACCTTCGAGGACGTCGCGGGCGTCGACGAGGCGAAGGAAGATCTGCAGGAGATCGTCGAATTCCTGCGCGATCCGGGCAAGTTCCAGCGCTTGGGCGGGCGCATTCCGCGCGGCGTGCTGCTCGTCGGCCCGCCCGGCACCGGCA
>JAMBEQ010000029.1 GCA_024506175.1 Methylocystis sp. | reverse complement strand
CGCGCGATCCAGATAGCAAGGGCGCCGGTCTGGGGCTCAAGATCGTCCAGCGCATCGCAGAAACCCACGGCGGCTCATTTCTATTCGAGAAGGCGCCTGGCGGTTGCGGGGCGACAGCGACGCTTTCTTTTAAGGCTCGAATAGTGCGCTTCAATGGAGGTGCCGAAGAGGGACCCCTCTTTGGGCGACCATTTTTGCCGTTATGGCGCGACAGAGGGAGGCCTTAGTCCTCGGCCCATGTTCAATAAAAAGATACTGAAAACCCTACGCTATCGTCCGACGGGCGCATCGACGCCGAACCACTTGGTTTTTACCTGCTCGAAATGGATGCCCGGATCATGGAGGGCGACGTCGAGCTGCAATTCCTGCGCGGAGAGGCGACCAATAGAGCCGAGCGCCGCATAAGAGGCGACGACGCGGTCTCGTTGCGAGGTCACCAAACTCACGCGCGCATTGAGCAGCGCCTGCTGCGCATTGAGCACATCGAGAGTCGTGCGCTGGCCGACCTTCGCCTCTTCACGCACGCCGGTGAGCGCGGTTTCCGCCGCTTTCACCGCCGCCCGGCTGGAGATGATCGAGGCTCTTGCGGTTTCGAGCAGTCCGTAGCTCGACACCACGCTCGCGCGCACGCTGTCGCGCTGCAAATCAGCGTTGAGCCGCGCTTGGCTCAATTGCTCTTTTGCCTGGCGGATCGAGGCATATTCCGAGCCGCCCTGATACAGCGGCACATTGAGCTGAGCGAAGGCGGCCGCGGAGAATTGACGCGATCCTGGAACACCCAGGAAGGAATCCCATTGCTGTGAAACCTGGGCGTTTACTGACACAGTAGGCGCCAGCGCGCTCTCGAAGACCTTCACCGCGGACTCCGACGCATCCGCCTGATGCAGCGCCGCGACGACGCCAGGATGTTCGACGAGCGCAATCTCGATCGCTTGCTGGAGCGAGCGTGGCAGAAAAGGTTCGAGCGAGCGCCCCGGTTCCAAATGCTTGGGCTCGACGCCGATAATCTGACGGTAAGTGGCGATGCTGTTTTTCAGTTGCGCCTGCGCGGCGTAGAGCTCCGACCGCGCTTGAGCGACGGAGGCCTCCGCCTGCGCCACGTCGGTGCGCGTCACCTCGCCAACCTGAAAACGGTCCCGGGTCTGCTTGAGCTGCTGCTCCAACACAGCGATGTTGTTCTTGCGCAGATTGACGACCGCCGTGTCGCGCAGCACGTTCATATAGGCGGCGGCGCCATTTTGCAGGGTCGCCTGCTCGGTGAGACGCGTGGTCGCGCGCGCGGCGAAGACGCTGGACTCGGCCTGTCGCACCGAATTGGTCGTGCGGCCGGCGTCGAAAATGCTTTGCGATATGTTGAGCGTCGCGCCGCGCGGATAGCCCGTATATTCCTCCTGCGTGAACTGACGCTGGCCAGTCATTGCGTTTCGCCCGGCCGGCAAGCGCAAATTGCCATGAAGGGGACCGGCGGAAGCCTGGATATTGACTTTGGGCCGCATCCCGGCGAGCGCCTTGGGCATGTCCTCGTCCCGGACGCGGACGGCGGCGCGACTCTGGTTGAGGTCGGGATTGCCGGCATTAGGCCCGCGCCAGCGCGGAGAGAAGCGTTTCGGCCGAAAGAGGTTCCGTCATCCCAAGCGACAAACCGCCGAGCGCCATCACGAATAAGCACATCCGCTCGCGGTGGACCAAAAGGGAAATAGACCCAGCGGTCGCTGCCCCAGTCTTCTTGAACATATCTTTCCCTAAGAGTTTCGCTTGAGCGGCAGGCCGGCTTCCCAGACGGAAGTCGTTGGCGGTTTCGTCGGAGCGAGCTCAGGACGCGCGGAACGGGGCGGTCACGACGCCCCTGTGATCAGCGCCCGCGTTCCGGCGAAGCGACGACTTCGCGAATCTGTTTGGCCGCCGCATCCAGAAAGGCCTGAGCGAGATCGGGGTCGTTGACGACGCGCGATAGCGTCAGCGCGCCAACCATCGTCGAGAGAACGGCCATGGCCTCGCCCTTCGCGTCCGAGCCCTCGGGCTCCGAGCCGTTGATCTGGGCGATCGAGCGGCCGAGGACGTCGAGAATCGCCTTGATGCCGTCTTCGAATGACGCCCTCACTTCGGCCCCCTGTCTGGCGGCGTCCGCGCCGAGCGCCACAAGTGGGCAGCCGTCCATCTTTTCTTCACGATGGCCCATGCTCAGGTAGAACGCCATCACAGCGCCGATCGGATCCTCAGGTTCGGCTGCGACCGCGGCTGACCATCGGTTGAAGGCGCTCTCCCAGGCCCGCCTGGACGCCTGTGCGGCCAAGTCCTCCTTCGACGCGAACTGCTTGTAAAAGGCGCCTTGGGTCAGTCCGGCGCCCTTCATCAGATCCTTCAGGCCGATACCGTCGAAGCCGTGCTCCCGAAAGAGGCGGCTCGCCACATTGATGACTGTCTCGCGGTTCTCCGCCGCCTGAGTGCGACTCACGCGCATCCCCGACCTCCATTTTTTAGATTGCGTCCGAAATCTATGCGAGATAGAGTTCAAACACAATCTAATTTTTGTTTGAGGAGACGGGCAATGAAAAAGAGACCCGCTGTTATGCTGGGGGGCCTTCTCACGGTGTCAGGGGCGGTCGCGCTCGCCACAGTTTCCCTGCGCACGCAGGTCGCCTCCGCCATGAGCGACCCGAGGCAGGAGCCTCCGATCGTCAGACTGGAGACGGCAACCAGAGTGACTGGATCCGAACGCGGCTTTACGGGCGTCATAGGGGCGCGGGTACAGAGCAATCTCGGCTTTCGCGTCGCCGGCAAGATTGTTGAGCGGCTTGTGAATGCCGGGCAGCAGGTCAAAGCCGGCCAACCGCTAATGCGGATCGACGAAACCGACCTTCGCCATGCGCTCACCGCGAAGCGCAACGCCGTCGCATCGGCGCGCGCCTCCGTCGGTCAGTTGGTCCCGGATGAGCGGCGATACGCCAAATTGGTAAGCGAAGGATGGGTGACCCGACAGCGCTACGAGCAGGCAAAAGCCGCGTCAGATTCAGCCAAGGCGCAACTCGCCGCGGCCGAAGCCGAGGCGCGGGTCTCCGAGAACGAGGCGGCCTATTCCATCCTGGTGGCGGACGCCGATGGAACGGTAATGGAAACGCTCGGCGAACCGGGACAGGTCGTCTCGGCCGGCCAGACCGTCGTTCGACTTGCCCAAGCTGGCCCCCGCGAAGCGGTAGTCGCGCTTCCCGAAACCATCCGACCGGCGATCGGCTCGGCAGCCGAGGCCAGCGTGTATGGGGGCGACGGACGCCGCTACACGGCGCATCTCCGGCAGTTGTCTGATTCCGCCGATGGTCAGACCCGCACTTACGAGGCGCGCTACGTGCTCGACGGCGCGGCTTCGGCGGCGCCCCTTGGCGCGACGGTGACCATTCGGTTGGCAAGCAAGACGAGCCGGCCGGAAGTCCAGGTGCCGCTGGGAGCCGTGCTCGATGACGGCCGGAAGACCGGCGTTTGGGTCTTCGACAGCGCCACCTCGACCGTACACTTTCGACCCGTCAAGCTTGTGCGTGTGGCTAGCGAAACCGCGGTGATCTCCGGACTGAGCTCTGGCGACCCGGTTGTTTCGCTCGGCGCGCATCTTTTGCAAGACGGCGCGCGCGTCAGGATTGCGTCTGAAAGCAGGGGCGCCCAATGAACTTCAATCTTTCCGCGATCGCCGTTCGCGAACGGGCCGTCACCCTCTTCTTCATCCTCCTGCTGGCGGCTGCGGGCGTCTACGCCTTTGTCATGCTCGGGCGGGCGGAGGACCCCTCCTTCACCATCAAGACCCTGACGGTCACGACGGTATGGCCGGGCGCGACGGCGCGCGAGATGCAGGACCTCGTCGCTGAACCGTTGGAGAAGCGGCTTCAGGAACTGACCTGGTACGACCGCGTGGAGACGACCACGCGGCCAAGCTATGCCTATATGACGGTCACGCTGAAGGACAGCACGCCGCCGTCGCGCGTGCAGGAGGAGTTCTACCAGGCGCGTAAAAAGCTCGGCGATGAAGCCCGCAAGCTGCCGTCCGGCGTGCTCGGCCCCTTCGTCAACGACGAATATTCGGACGTGAGCTTCGGCCTTTACGCTCTCAAGGCGAAGGGCATGCCGATGCGGGAGCTCGCAAGGCAGGCCGAGACCATCCGCCAGGACCTCCTGCATGTGCCCGGCGTCAAGAAGATCAATATCCTCGGCGAACGTCCGGAACAGATATTCGTTGAATTTTCCTACGCCAAACTGGCGACTCTCGGCGTGTCGGCGCAGGATATTGTCGCCGCCTTGCAGAGGCAAAACACTGTCACGCCGGCAGGCTCGATCGACACAAAGGGGCCGCAGGTCTTCATCCGGATCGACGGGGCCTATGACAGCGTCCAGGCGATCGCCGACACGCCGATCGTGGCTGCGGGGCGGACTCTGAAGCTCTCCGACGTCGCCGAGGTCCGCCGCGGCTACGAGGATCCTCCGACCTATCTCATCCGGCATCAAGGCGAGCCCACCATCATGCTCGCGGCGGTTATGCAGGAGGGCTGGGATGGTCTCGCGCTCGGCAAGGCGCTGGAGGAAAAGTCCGCAGCTATCGCACAGACGCTGCCGCTCGGGATGACGCTCGCCAAGGTCAGCGACCAGGCGGTCAACATCACCTCGGCGGTCGACGAATTCATGATGAAGTTCGCGATGGCGCTCGGCGTCGTGCTGCTGGTGAGCCTGCTCAGCCTCGGCTGGCGCGTCGGCATCGTCGTGGCGGCCGCCGTGCCTCTGACGCTCGCCGTCGTGTTCCTGATCATGCTGGAAACGGGCCGCTTCTTCGACCGCATCACGCTCGGCGCCCTCATCCTGGCGCTCGGCCTTCTCGTCGACGACGCCATCATCGCCATCGAAGTTATGGTGGTGAAAATGGAAGAGGGCATGGATCGCATCAAGGCGGCGGCCTATCATGGAGCCACACTGCGGCGCCGATGCTCTCCGGCACGCTCGTCACGATCGCCGGGTTTCTGCCGGTAGGCTTCGCGC
>JAMBEQ010000028.1 GCA_024506175.1 Methylocystis sp. | reverse complement strand
GCGAGGTCGTCGCGGCGCTCCAGCGCGCGTTCGCGCAAGGCGCGCGCGCCTATTGGGTCTGCCCCTTGGTCGAGGAAAATGAAGATCTCGATCTCGCTGCGGCGCAAGCGCGCGCCGACGATCTGCGCCACTACTTCGGCGATGCGGTCGGCCTTCTCCACGGCCGCATGAAGGGCCCCGAAAAAGATGCGGCCATGGAAGCTTTCCAGCGTGGCGACACCCGCCTGCTCGTCGCGACGACCGTGGTCGAAGTCGGCGTCGACGTGCCGGAGGCGACGATCATGGTGATCGAGCATGCCGAGCGTTTCGGACTCGCGCAATTGCATCAGCTGCGCGGCCGCGTTGGGCGCGGGTCCGGGGAATCGAGCTGCCTTTTGCTTTACAAGGGCCCGCTGAGCGAAGCCGCGAAGGCGCGCCTGACCATCTTACGTCAGACGGAAGACGGATTTCGTATTGCAGAAGAGGACCTGCGTCTTCGCGGCGAGGGCGAATTGCTTGGCACGCGCCAGGCCGGCCTGCCTGGCTTCAGGCTCGCCGACCTTGCCGCCCACGCCCGCCTCCTCGCCATCGCCCGCGACGGTGCGGAAATCATCCTGCGGCGCGACCCGGAGCTTGCAAGCGAGCGCGGCAGGGCTTTGCGCGCCCTGCTCTATCTTTTCGAGCGTGAGGAAGCGATCAGGCTCTTACGGGCGGGGTAAAATCAGGCCGCCGCCCGTAGAACCTGTCCGAACTGGGGGAGGAAGCCCGCGATCGTCTCGAAGGGGATGCGCCGGTCGAAATTCAGCGTGCGGGCGTCGTTGACGATGAGCGCCTGCGGCGCGAGCAGCACAGTCTCGAAATCCATGTAGTTCAGGAAGCACTCCTGGTTCATCATGGCCAAGGCGATTGCGCGATAGGAGCCCTTTTCGGCGGCGGCGAGTTCGTCGCCCCGCCTCGCGCTCTCGACATGCAGCGCAAAGCGCAGCTTCGTCTGCTCGACCTCGAAGATGAAAAGCATCTTGGTTCCGATGCGGCCCGTCGATACGGAGCGCCAGTTGCGCCACCAGGGGTCCGGTCCCTGGATCGCCTGTTGTTCCGCGTGGAGCAACCGCGTTAGAGGCCACAGACGGGCAAACTTCGTGCGGCTGAGAAACCAGGAGCGAAATTCGTGGGAGTCAACGAGCATCGATGCGAAAATCTCGTCCAATTCGTGGCTGAAAAAAGTGTTGTCTTGCATCTTGGTTTCCCCAACTGCCAAGCTAACGGACTACGTTCGGACGCTGCTCGCCCTTCCTAACGCTCTTCGCGTGAAAACGGAGTATAAAAACTCGCCCGAGCGATCCCCGTAGTTAATGGATACTTAGGGCGCGTCCGGCAAAGTCTAACAAGCTTTTGTGCTGAGGCTTCGCTCCAAACATTTGATTCTCTTAATCGACCCGCATGGTTCGTTGCGAGCGACAAGCGCGCTAACGCTACCTGCGCCGGGCGACGACAATTCGGTTGCTGTTGACCCCCTTGCTATTGTTGGCGACGCCCCAGCAATTGCTCGTCTTCGTGAAGCGCTGGCGATTGACCATCACGCATAGCCGCTCGAATGGCAGGCCCGCCATGGCCTCCCAGACCAGCCGCTCGAGCAGGACCGCGCCGCCCCGCACCTCGCCGACTTCATAAGCGACGTGGCCTCCGGGCCGCACGACGCGGGCCAGCTCCTCGAAAACCGCACGGGTCATGCGCGTCCAGGCGTCGAGTCCGCGCAACTGCGAGAGCGGGATGGCGCCCACATTCACGCCCGCGAACCAGTTACGCAGCCAATTGTCCGCGCGATAGTCGACGACGTCGAGAAAGGGCGGCGAGGTCACCACCAGATCGACCGAAGCGTTCTTCAGATGCGCAAGCTTTGCGGCGTCCGATACAGTCAGCATTGGCCGCGGCCCCGGCGGCGGAGCCCCGTCAGCGAGGAGCGCTCGGGATTTACGCAAGATCAGCATGGCCACGTCGCGCGGGGCCGGCGTCTGCGCGCGTCGGGCGTTGATCTTGAGCTGGGCCTTGACGCTCACGGCCTGGTTCGGAGGCATCGTATAGACGGAAAAGAAGCCCGGCGAATGGCCGGTGAGCCGGTTGAGCGCCACCATTCTGATCCAGTCGTCGACCGGATCGGGCTCCTCCTCCGGCGGCAGGCGCTCGATCAGCCAGGCGCGCAGCGCACAAATCTGGCGCAAAGTGTCGGGGTGGTAAAAGGCAAGGAGATCGTCGCGCTCAATCTCGCCTTTGCCTAATGGCGCTTGCGAGAGGCGCGTCTGGATGGCCTCCAGCGCTGGCGGACGAAGCCGCGGCCGCGTCAGCATCAGCGACAACGGATTGGCGTCCGAACCGACGGCGCGGCGCCCGAGCAGCGCGGCTTGGAGCGGCGTCGTTCCCCTGCCCATGAAGGGGTCCAACACTGTTTCTCCGGCTTTGGTCAGCCGCTCGATGAAAAAAGCCGGGAGCTGAGGCTTGAAGCAGGCGCGGTAGCTGATCTCATGAAGCGCGTGGGCGGAACGTTGCGCAGCTGTCCAATACTCATTTACGTAATAGGTAAGCTCGCCCTCCCCGACGATCTCCGTCGGAGCGCCAAAGGCGTCGAAGGCGCGCAGCGCGGCGAGAAACCAACCCTCCGGCGCCGACCTTGCAAGCTTATGGGACGCGGTCGGCAAGCTTGGGCAACCTATGAATTTGCGCGCCGCTCTCTTCTCGGGCCAGCGACAGCTCATATCGTAATTGGAGCTGCAGCCACTCTTCCGGCTCGGCTCCGAACCAATGCGCGAGGCGCAACGCCGTATCCGCCGTGACGCCGCGCTGGCCATTGAGGATGGCGGTCACACGATTGACGGGAACGCCAATGTCTCTGGCAAGGTCAGAGGCCGTGACGCCGAGATCGAGGAGACGCTCCGCCAGGATGCGGCCGGGGTGGGCCTGGCCTCCGGGCTCCTCGGGCCCGAATCGGAATTTTCGCTGCCGCGTGGCGCGGCGAGGCGGCATGCGCGGCGCCGCGTTATTGCGCTGACCCCTTGGCGCCGGAACGACGCCGGGGATCGTAGGCTCGTCTTCGGCAACCGATTCGTAGGCCGGCGGCGCCGGAGGGGCGTCTTCCCTGCCCCTCGAGAAACCGCCAGTCAAAAGGAGGCGGGTGAGCGCCTCGTAGTAAGTGCCTGCCGCAGGCTCCACCGCTCCTCCTTTGAATGATGCATGCCGTAAAACGCTACGTGGCTAGACTTGCGCTCTCGCCCTCGGCCCATCGCGCGCGGGTCTCGGCGATGAAATCGGCGAGGCGTCCTTGGGAGATCGCCGCGCGCAGCCCAGCCATCAATTCTTGATAATAAGCGACATTGGCCTGAGTCAGCAGCATCATTCCCAAGATTTCCCCAGCCTTTACGAGATGGTGGAGATAGGCGCGGGAGTAATCGCGCGCGGCGGGGCAAGTCGATTCGGAATCGAGCGGCCGCGGGTCTTCCGCATGTCGGGAGTTCTTGATGTTGATTTTTCCGAAGCGCGTATAGGCGAGGCCGTGGCGCCCGGCGCGGGTCGGCATGACACAGTCGAACATGTCGACGCCCCGCGCCACAGCCTGCATGACGTCATCCGGCGTGCCAACGCCCATCAGATAGCGCGGCTTGTTTTCCGGCAGATGCGGGACGGTCGTCTCCAGCATGTCGAGCATGATCTCCTGCGGCTCGCCAACCGCCAGACCGCCGACCGCGAGACCGTGGAAATCCATGTCGGCGAGCGCGCGGGCGCTTTCGACGCGCAGCGTCTTCACCGCCCCGCCCTGGACGATGCCGAAAACCGCCCTGCCCGGCGCCGCGTGAAAGGCCTTCCGCGAACGCTCCGCCCAGCGCAGCGAAAGGCGCATGGCCCGCTCGGCCTCTCCGTCCGAGCATGGCAGGCGCACGCATTCGTCGAATTGCATTTGAATATCCGAGCCCAGCAAGTGCTGGATCTCCATGGAGCGCTCGGGCGAAAGATGGTGGCGCGAGCCGTCGATATGCGATTGAAAGGTCACTCCGCTTTCATCGAGCTTACGCAGCTTGGCCAACGACATGACCTGAAAGCCGCCCGAATCCGTGAGGATGGGATAAGGCCAGCGCATGAACTCATGCAGGCCGCCAAGCTTCGCCACCCGCTCGGCGCCGGGGCGCAGCATGAGATGATAGACATTGCCGAGCAGGATATCCGCGCCAGTTGCGCGCACGTCCTGCGGAAACATGGCTTTCACCGTCGCGGCGGTGCCGACGGGCATGAAGGCGGGCGTGCGGATAATTCCGCGCGGCGTGAAAATCTCGCCCCTGCGCGCCGCGCCGTCTGTCGCCTGCACGGCGTAGGAGAAGTCACTGCTCATTTATGCTCCTTGGCGCGCTTTCCGCTCTCACGAATGGAATGCGCTTTAGCGCCGAGCTCGGCGAGCTTGACGATTTTATATTGTCCGTAATCCATATCGTTGAACCAGACAGTGAAAAGCGCGCCTACCTTTATTTCCGCATTACGTAAATCAGCCCGCCACGGGTCGGCGCTCTCGCCGAAATCGATGCGCCCATCTCGGCGCAGGATAAAGGGGCGCGGATGCGCGCCGTCGAGGTCGAAGGCCCCGAAGACATCCCACGTTGACGCTATGCGTAAATCTGAAAGTCGCAGATCGACCGTCATGAGCGCCTCGGTGGGATCGTCCCGCCACTGGGCGATCAGACGTATGTCGCGCGTCTCGCTCATCGGTCGGCTCGATAGAGGAGGCTGGCGTCGCCGTAGGAGTAGAACCGATAGCCGCGCGCGATGGCGTGGGCGTAGGCCGTCCTTATCCGCTCCAGCCCGCAAAAGGCGCTGACGAGCATGAAGAGCGTCGAACGGGGCAAATGGAAGTTGGTCAGCAGCATGTCCGTCGCGCGGAACTTGTAGCCGGGCGTGATGAAAATGTTCGTGCGCTCCGCGTAAGGGAGAATTATCCCCTTCTCGTTCGCAGCGCTTTCCAGCGTGCGCAGCGCCGTTGTGCCCACGGCGACGATGCGCCCGCCCTGCGCCCGCGCGGCGTTCAACGCGTCAGCCGTCGCCGCGTCGATGCGCGCAAACTCCTCGTGCATCTTATGGGCGTCGGTGTCCTCCGCCTTCACGGGCAGGAAAGTGCCGGCGCCGACATGAAGCGTCACGCGGTGCAGCGTGGCGCCGACCGCCTCTATCGCGGCGAGCAGGGCGGGCGTGAAATGCAAGCCCGCTGTCGGGGCGGCGACGGCGCCGGCCTCTCGCGCGAAAACCGTCTGGTAGTCCGCCTCATCGCGCGCGTCGGCAGCGCGCTTGCCGGCGATGTACGGCGGCAAGGGCATTTCGCCCGCGGCTTCGATCGCTTCATCCAGCGCCGGGCCGGATAGGTCGAAGCGCAGGATAATCTCGCCTTCCTCTCCCTTGTCGTCGACGCGGGCGTCCAGAGCGCCGAGAAGGCAGGCGCTGTCACTCTCGCCTCCAAAACGAACCAGATCGCCCACAGCCAATTTCTTTGCCGGGCGCATGAGCGCGCGCCAGCGCGCCGCGTCGAGCCGCTCGATGAGCGTCGCCTCCACGCCGGCGCAGAGCTCCCCACGAATGCGCTTGCCCGAAAGGCGCGCGTGGATGACCCTCGTGTCATTGATGACCAAGGCGTCGCCGGGGCGCAGATAGGACGTCAAATCGCGCACGAGCCGGTCCTCGAAGGGGCCGGAAGGCGGAACGACAAGCATGCGCGCGCTGTCGCGCGGCTGGGCGGGACGCAGCGCGATACGGTCTTGCGGGAGTTCGAAGTCGAAGAGATCGACGCGCATGTCGGCGTGACGGGCCTTTTCAGGCTTACGGGAGACCGCCCCCGACCCGGTTCGCTTCGCGAACCACCCTCCCCGCAAGGGGGAGGGAGGGGACCGCGCTTTCCAGGTCCAGCGCGTTCACGGGTTCAAGAAACGCTCACACGCTTCCTGCGAGCGACGATCTGCGTGCTCAAATCCCTCCCCCTTGCGGGGAGGGGGCCGCGGCGCAAACAGCGGCGGGTGGGGCTTAACCCCCCAGCGTCGCTTTGATGATCTTGTCGGGGTCCTTCACCGGCTCGCCGCGCTTGATCTTGTCCACATTCTCCATGCCGGAGATCACCTCGCCCCAGACCGTATATTGGCGGTCGAGGAAGCGGGCGTCGGTAAAGCAAATGAAGAACTGCGAATTGGCCGTGTCGGGGTGCGAGGCGCGGGCCATGGAGCAGGTTCCGCGCACATGGGGCGCGTCGCTGAACTCGGCCTCGAGGTTCGGATACTGCGAGCCGCCCGTGCCGGTGCCGCGGGGGCAGCCGGTTTGCGCCATGAAGCCCTCGATCACCCGGTGGAAGACGATCCCATCGTAGAACCCCTCGGAGACGAGCTTCTTGATGCGCTCGACATGCTTGGGCGCGAGATCGGGACGGAACTTGATGACGACCGGGCCCTTGGTGGTCTCCAGCGTCATGGTGTCGGCGGTTTCAGTCATTCTCGTTTTCCTTAGAGAAAGGCTCCCTCACCCTGAGGAGCGGCGGAGCCGCGGCTCGAAGGGCGAGGGAGCCGTTGCGGAACGCCCTCCAGCTTCGAGACGCCGCCGGCGGCGGCTCCTCAGCATGAGGGCTTTTTACCTTGGCTTTAGCTCTCGTCGCCCGCGACGCGCATCTTGACGATCTTGTCGGGGCTCGCGACCATGCCGTTATTGGACTTGTCACCCTTCTTGATCTTGTCGACGACGTCCATGCCCGAAACCACCTCGCCCCAGATCGTATATTTGCCTTGGAGCTGCGGCGCGTCGGCGAAGCAGATGAAGAACTGCGAATTCGCGGAGTCTTTATCTCCCGGCTGGCGCGCCATGGCGACCGTGCCGCGCTTGAAGGGCAGATCGCTGAACTCGGCCTTGAGATCGGGATAGCGCGAGCTACCCATGCCCGTGCCCTCGGGGTCGCCGGCCTGCGCCATGAAGCCGTCGATCACGCGATGGAAGACGATATTGTCGTAAAAATGCTCCTTGGCGAGGCGCTTGATGCGCTCGACATGCTTGGGCGCGAGATCGGGGCGCAGCTTGATGGTGACGCGTCCGTCCTTGGTGTCGAGATAAAGAAGCTCGTCCTCCGCGCGGACGATGGAGGCTGCGCCGAGCGCGGCCGAGAAAGCGACCGCAGTAAGCAGCAGGCGGCGGGTGAGTTTCATGAAAAATGCCTCCCTTTAGGCCTTGGTTTTTTCACGCCTTTCAATGGCGCGTTTCAGGGCCTCGACAGAAGCGGCCGGCGCGAACGCCGACACATCGCCGCCGAGCGCCGCGATCTGACGCACGAGGGTGCCGCTGATATGGCGGAGCCCCGGCGAGGCCGGCAGGAAAACCGTGCGAATGCTGGGCGCGAGCGTCCCGTTCATCCCCGCCATCTGCATCTCATAGTCGAAATCGGAGCCGTCGCGCAATCCGCGCAGGATCGCACAGGCCCCCTGCTCTCTCGCGGCGTCGACCACGAGGCCGTCGAAGCTTACGACCACGACCTTGTCGCCGAATCCCTCGGCGGCGGCGGCTGTCGCGATTGTTTCGGCGCGCTCCTCGAACGTCAGCCAGGGCGCCTTCCCCGGATGCACGCCGATGGCGATCACGACCCGCTTGAAAAGCGCGACGCCCTGACGGATGATGTCGAGATGGCCGTTGGTCAGCGGATCGAAAGTGCCGGAATAGAGCGCGACGCCGCTCATGACGTCGCCTCGTGAACGATCTCGCCCGCCACAACCGTCA
>JAMBEQ010000027.1 GCA_024506175.1 Methylocystis sp. | reverse complement strand
CGTTTGGCGCTTTGGCGACAGTGCGCATCGCCGCCCAACCGGCGCGGCGCTTCACCCTGCAGGAGGCTGCGATCGTGGCGCGCGCCCTCACGGCGGTCGCAAGCGGCGCGAGCAAGGAGCGGCTCTTGACGATGATTGAAAGCGCGCGGGTCGCTGCGGCCGGCGCGCTTTCCAGTTACGGAATCAAACGCTGGCGACCCCGCCCGCTCGAACCTATCGGCACATCGCGCGATAGCGCTGACAATTGCCCCGCCCGACTTCGCCGAGCTCCTCCTTATAGAGACAGGCGCGCCGCAGCTCCCGGCAATCTGTTCCGTATCCCCAATGTCTGCGGTAGCCGCCTTGATAGTCCCGATATTGGATCTGCTGAAGACCGTCGCCCGGATTGCTCGGGGCGGGGACCGCCGCAGCGGGCAGCGCAAAGAACGCAGCAGCTAATGTCGCAAGGATGTAAGAGCGCATGGGCTTCTCCCTTTTGATCGACCCGCCCGCCGCACGGGCGAGTGGGCAGTAACCATTGGGGAAAACCCTTGTTCCTTCAGCCTCAACCACGGCTCCTGAACTGACGCCGGCACCCTGGCGAGAGCTTGCTGACATGCGTCCTGAGGCATTTTTCGACCGCGATGGCGTCTGGCTCCGCCTGTGCGCAGAATCTGTGCGAGTCGCGTTCGCACGCCTCTCTTTGTTTTTTCGTGCCTTGGGCGAGCGCAGGATCGAGCGCCAACAAACCTAGCAAAGCTGAAAATAAGGCAAGCTTGCGCATAGTGTCGCTTCCCGGTTCGAGCAATTTGGGTCCACCGATCGAAGTGGGTCGAAGTTGCTCCATATCAAGCTGGGCGCAAGGCGGGCGCGAGCGCTTTTGGGCGCGCAGTCGAATGATCGCGACAAGGAAAAGGCCGGCCGGTAGAGCGCACAGAGCCTTTTGCGATAAGAACGCGCTCCAATTTCTCGTAACGCAGTTTATCCCGCTCGCGTGAGTCCGCGCGAGCGGGAAGTGCGCGAAAGTGGCTTGCTGTCAGATGCGCCGCTTGGGCCTCAGTAGCCGGCCCTCGCCGGCGACGCGCCCCAGTTGAAGTGATAGTTCACGCCGGCGCGGACCACATTATACTGCGGATGCCGTTGATCGCCCAAGGCGTTGCCCGCCCAACCTTTCGCGCCGCCGCTGTCGAGATCGGTGAAGAGATATTCGGCCTTTGCCGACCAGTTCGGCATGAACATCCATTCGGCGCCGCCGCCGGCCGTCCAGCCCGTGCGGGTGTCGCTGTGGCCCGTGAAGGCGCTCTGCACATTGCCATAGGCGAAGCCGCCGGTGCCATAGACCAAAAGCGACGGCATGATGAGGAAGCCCGCGCGGCCGCGCGCCGTGCCGAACCAGTTCAGAGCGACGCCGGCATTGCCGGCGGGGGCCACAGGGACGAGGAAGCCGCCGGGAGTAACCGGGCTTGGGTAGGCAAGCGCAGCGGGAGCGCCGCCCGAGCGCATGCTCGTGCCCTGGAAATCGGTCTCGGCGCCGACAACAATGGAGCCAAGCTGGTAATTATAGCCAAGCTGACCGCCGCCTTCGACGCCAGCTTTAGCGCCGCCATTCGTCGCGCTAGGCAGGAGCCAAAGGCCGCCGGCGACGGGGTCGGTGTAGAGCCTATCTTTATTTTTGGCGCTGTTGGCGCTCCAGCCGCCGCCGAGGTTGAGGCCTCCGTAAATGCCGGTCCAGGTCATGAGGGGAGGCGGCGGCGGGACATAGGCCGGCGGGGGTGGGGGGGCCTTGCGCGATGGAAGGTCGGCGGCGACCGCCGAGCCACCCATGCCCATCACCGCAATCGCCAAGGCGGCGATTCTGCCATAATTCATACTGTCACTCTCCGTTACGCGTGATCGACTGACCGTCACGGTAACGAACGAGGGGGCTGAAACTTGGGAGAAAAAGCGTCCATTTCTTGCAGAGTTTCAGTAGGAGCCGCGCGGGCCTGCGGAGGGAGGCGGGCCGTCCCCGGCCCGCCTCGGCGACTCACATGACGCCTTCCGGCGCTTTCAGCGCCTCGGCGCGCTGCAGATGGCGCTCCAGAATCGCGATGGAATTCTGGGCGAATGTCCTGAGATCCTGGTTGTCGCCCGAAGCGGCGTAGTCGCGGAAGAGTTGGATGGCTTCCTGATGCCCCTTGATTTGCTGGGTCTTGAACTCGCGCGAGAAAGCCGCGCCGGAGGCCGAGCCGAGTTGTTTCAGCTTCTGCGCATGTTCGGAGTCGAGAGCGTTGGGGAGCTGGACTCCGCGTGAATTTTTCACCGCCGATCTGAGCTGATCCTGCATGTTGATATGGTCGTTGGCGATCATCTGAGCATAGTCTCTGAAGTCACCCGGCTGCAGCTTGTTTACGGCTTCCTGACCCGCCTGAACCTCGAAGGTATTTATGTTCCAGGCTTTGGTCGCGAGCTCCTCAGTCGTCAGGCGCTGAGACTGAGTTGCCTGCGAACCGGTAGCCGGGGCTTCGCGCTGCATCTTCTGCATCTGCGAGGACTGCGCAACGGCTGCCCCCTGCATTGCGAGCGCAAGAAGCGCGCATGTGGCGATGGTGGACTTCATTTGAATGCTCCATGGGGCGCCAGCCCCGAACGCCTAACCCACCCTCGTCGCCTTCGTTCCTGTCGGCTTCGTTTGATTGCCGGAACGAAATCGCTGGCCGAGCGTTCGATTTCACCCTTCTCCTCGGAGGCCAGAGTGAGAGACAGAGCGCCGACAACGGAAGAGCTGCGCAGCAAGATCGATAAAGGTTTGACCTCAGACAAGGTTGCGCATCCTGATCCGGCGGCTGCTCCGCTTGGCGCGGACGCTGAGGCTGGCGGAGCGCCGCCGACGGAGCAGGAGCGCCGACTGGCGGCGCGGGAGGGCGCGCCTCTCGCATATCCAGTGTTTGGAGAGCCTGTAGGGTTCCGCTCTCCTGTCGTGTCTCTTCCCGCCGCATTGGCTGGCGCCGCCGCCTTCCTGGTGGTGGGAGCCTTCCTCGTTTCCTTGCGCCTTTGACGCCTTCTCTCGTTGTCGTCGCTGGGGGCGACCCGGTCGCATTGTGGGTCTTCGGCGCAGGGGGCGACATAGATCGGACCTACGCTGCGGCGGCGCGTTTCGCCGAGATTTCTAAGCCGCGCTGAGATCCGTTTCTTTCTCGGGCGCAAGCTCGCATTCGTGCGCAGGGCGGCCCGGCGCGAAGTAGAATCCCTGTCCGTCGTTGCAGCCGGCGGATATGAGATAATCGGCGTCCTCGCCGCGCTCCACGCCTTCGGCGATGACTTCCATTCCCAGGCTCTCGCCGATGGCGACAACCGCTCGGACGATCGCCTGAGCGCTCAGGCGCGTATCGATAGACTGAACGAAACGTCGATCGATTTTGATTTTGCTGAACGGAAAGCTTTGTAGGTAGCTCAGCGAGGAATAGCCGGTTCCGAAATCGTCCAAGGCGATCCCCACCCCAAGCCGGCGCAAAGCATCCAGAGTCGTAAGCGTCGCCTCGGAATTCTCCATGAGAAGCGATTCCGTAATCTCGATTTCGAGACGATGCGCCGGCAAGCTCGAGCGTTCGAGCGCATTTACGACGAGCATGAAGACATTTGTTTCGTGAAACTGCGCGGGTGAAAAATTGACTGCGACCTTCACGTCATTGGGCCATCCGGCGGCGTCGGCGCAGGCTCTGTTGATTACGACTTCGCCAATGGCGCCGATCAGCCCGATCTCCTCCGAGAATTGGATGAATTCTCCCGGCATGACCAGTCCGCGGTTCGGATGCCTCCAGCGAACGAGCGCTTCCATACATTTCGGGCGCCTCGTTCTCAGATCGACGATCGGCTGATAGTGAACTTCCAGTTCGCCTGCGGAGAGCGCGCGACGAAGTTCTGATTCAAGCGCCGCGCGCGCCCGAAACTCGATATCGAGCTGCGGCTCGAAAAACGAAAAAGTACCGCGGCCTTTGGCTTTGGAGGAATACAGCGCCAGATCGGCTTGGCGCATCAATGTCTCCTGACAGCGAGTTTCGCTGGAAGCGATCGAGACGCCTATGCTGGCGCTGATCTTTACCGGTTGAGAGTCGATCTCGAAAGGAAAGGCCAAGCTATCGAGTATGCGGGCGGCGAGCTCAGAAACATCGTCGGCGTCGACCGCATAGGGATGAAGCACCAGGAATTCGTCCCCGCCCAATCGCGCCGCCATATCCTCGGCGGCGATTGCTTTTTCCAGCCGGGCAGCCGCCTGCTGCAGGAGCAGATCGCCGAACGAATGGCCAAGGGTGTCATTAACTTTCTTGAACAGATCCAGGTCGATGAGCAAAATCGCCAAGGCCGATTCACCTAAAGTGGCCAGCCGCTCGTCCAGGCGCTCCTTGAAATAGCCGCGGTTTGCCAAGCCCGTAAGCACGTCGTGCCGCGCGAGGAAGGTGATGCGCGCTTCGGTTCGGTTGCGCTCGGTTGTGTCGATTACGGCGATGATCGTCGCCGCGCGCTCCTCGAAGGTAAAATCTTGTGAATATGTCAGGACGTCGATTCGAGAACCATCGGCCCGAATATGTATCGCGGCGTCGTGGCCTCGGTTTTTCGAAGATGCGCCGTCGAGCGGAACGCTGAAAGATTCATCTATGAAATCTTCCATGCGCATGTTCGAGAAAGCGTTCCGGGCGTATCCGTAGTGGCTTATGGCTGCATCGTTGACCGCCAAGATGGAGCGTGATGCGCGCTCGTAAACGAGCATCGGGATCGGATTGCTTTTAAATAGAAGCCTGAATGACGCTTCCCGGTTCTTCATCTCGGTCACATCCACCCGCAGGCCGATGGTGCAGCCATCGGCAAGCCGGCGCTCGTCGATCATGATCCAATGGCCGTTGGAAAGCTGTTGCTGATGGCGTTTGCCAGGATTTGCGAGCAGAGCCATCCGCTCTTCGATCCAGGCGTCTTCTCGCCCCAACGCCTCTGGGTAGTCTCCTCTCGCGACGCCGATGCGAAGTGTGTCGACCATGCGCGCTCCGACCTCGAAAAGATCCGCGCTTCGTCGATAAGTCTCCGCATAGGCGCGATTCCAGTGGATATAACGGCCTTCCGGATCGAGCAGCACGACGCCCTCAGGAAGCTCATCCATAGCGGCGCGCAGACGCGCGGTTGTTTCCTCGGCGCTTGCGCTCGAAGCTTGCTTCATGCGCGCTCTTTGGGTCGACGATGCAAAGCGCCGACGGATTTGCCTGACGGAGTAGATCGCGAGGCCAAGCGGCGATAGCATGTAGCGCTTCAACGATGCTGCTGGCATTGACGGTCCTTGCGATCTGAACGAATGGCTCGAACCTTCGTGGGACAGAGCTTAAGCAGTTCTAAAAATTGCAGTTCTGTACTTCGTCGCGTCTCATTGATCCTAAAAATACAGTATATCGGCCTATTTTTTAGCTGACGCCTGTGTATTTTCCAGGCATTCCGCCTAAGATGCGCTCGCGCTCTCCGATGAGTTCGACCGTATCGCCTCCGTCCCGGGTTGTTTGTTGCGCCTCCTCGCAACGGTTGAGCAGGAAGCGTCTGCGATCCAGGTTTCGCTCACTGAAATGGGTCGCGCGCATAATCGGCGGAACGCAATACCGCCCTCGCTTGTCGCGCAAGCCGCTCGAGAACCCGGCAAAGCAACGTCGCTCTGAGTTTTCGCCGTAGAAGTGAAAGTCGCGGGATGCCGGCGCGCGAGATAGCGTCGCCCGAAACGCGCTCGAACCCCGGTTATTGCCTCACCGTAGGCCAGCGCGAGATGTCAGGGGAGCGGATGGTGCCCAGGGGCGGAATCGAACCACCGACACTGCGATTTTCAGTCGCATGCTCTACCAACTGAGCTACCTGGGCCCGCGC
>JAMBEQ010000026.1 GCA_024506175.1 Methylocystis sp. | reverse complement strand
CGGCACGTTCGACATCATGCCGGGCGTCGTTTACCTCGGCTATCTGGGCCCGTGGTCCTGGGGCGCCTCCTATCGCGGGCGCTTCCCACTCGGACCTAATCCGCAAGGCTATCTTTGGGGCGATTTTCACGAATTCAACGGCTGGGGCGGCTACACCTGGACGCCGGGCCTCACGACGACGTTCCGCGTAAGCGCTTCGCTGCAGGGCCCGATTCGCGGTCGAGACCCCGAGATCAGCGGCGCCGCCGTGCCCACCAATCCTCTCTTTTACGGGGGCCAAAGAGTCGAGCTTTTCGGCGGTGGGACGATCAGCGGCAGGTTCATCGGCTACGAAAACTGGACGCTTGCTGTCGAGGCGGGGCTTCCGGTTTACCAGAATCTCAACGGACCGCAGATCACGAAAAACTGGCAAGCCGGCGTGCAGCTTAAAGTGAAGATCTGAGCTATTGCGCCCGGCGGTCAGAGCGACGGGCGTCCCCATTCTTTCTTCAAGTCTTGAGCGGAGGCCTTCGCTATGTCGGTCGGAAGCGCGCGGCGCCGCTTTTGCAGGGCAAGCCATCGCGCGCACACGGACTCCGGCGCGTCGCAGACACAGGCAAGGTCGGCTTTTGTCAGGAGGGTGATCGAGACGATATGCATTCTATTCTCAATCACGCTCGGCAATATCGGCGTCGTCAAAATTGTTGACGCGCTGCTGGATGCCCTTCACTATTGATCCACGAAGCGGAGAGCGCGGCTCCGCCGAAGCGCCACGCCCTTCCCCCGTCTCAATGTGAAAATTGTCATTGTCGACGAAAGCCCGATCCGTTCGGCCATCCTCGAAGAAGGTCTTCGCGAGGCGGGATTCACCGATGTCGAATGCATCGCTCAGACGCATAATCTGCTGAAGCGCGTTTATGCCGTCGATCCGGACGTGATCCTTATCGATCTCGAAAACCCTTCACGCGACGAGCTCGAACAGATGTTCCAGGTGAGCCGCGCCGTGCGGCGGCCGGTCGCCATGTTCGTCGACCAGTCGGACGCGGCCTCGATTCAGGCCTCCGTGGACGCAGGCGTCTCCGCTTACATCGTCGACGGGCTGAAAAAGGAGCGGATCAAATCCATCCTTGACCTCTGCATCTCGCGCTTCAACGCCTTCGCCAAGCTGCAAAGCGAGCTGGAACGCGCGAGATCGGACCTCGAAGAACGCAAAGCGATCGACCGCGCAAAGGGCATTTTGATGAAGGCCAAGAAATTCACCGAGGACGAGGCCTATAAGCTCATGCGCGGAGCCGCAATGCGCGAGAATAAAAAGATCGCCGAGATTGCGCAGTCGATCATCACGGCGTCGGAGCTGCTGAAATGAGTCTGGGTCGTAAGGTGAAAATCGGGTTCATCCCGCTTGCCGACGCAGCGACTCTTTTCCTTGCGGTCGATAAACGGTTTGCCGCGGACGAGGGGCTTGAGATCGAGCTTGTGCGCGAGGTCTCCTGGTCAAATATCCGCGACAGGTTGGCGATCGGCCATTACGATGCGGCGCATCTTCTGGCGCCGATGGCCATCGCGTCGACCCTCGGGCTCAACCATGTGCGTGCGCCCGTCGTCGCCGCAATGAACCTCGCGATGAACGGCAACGCGATCACCGTCTCGCCGGATCTTTACGCCAGTCTTGTCGCCGCAGCCGATGGCGATCTTGCCGATCCTGGCGTGAGCGCCCGCGCCCTCAGAACCGTGATTTCATCGCGCGAGAAGCGTAATCTCGAACCGCTTGCCTTCGGGATGACATTTCCTTTTTCGACGCATAATTATCAGCTGCGCTACTGGATGGCGGAAGGCGGCGTTGATCCCGACAGTGACGTTCGCCTTGTCGTTCTCCCGCCGCCTTACATGGTCGAGAATCTCGCCAAGGGACATGTCGACGGTTTCTGCGTCGGGGCGCCATGGAACGCAGTCGCAGAGGCCATGGGCGTCGGCGTTATCCTGCATCCGGGCTTTGCCATCTTCAATCCGGCGCCCGAGAAGACCTTGGCGATCCGCAGACAGATTACCGAATACGATCCCGCGCTCGTCGAAGCTTTGATCCGCGCCTGCCTCAAAGCGGCGGATTACCTGCGAGCGCCCGAAAATCGTGAAGAAGTCGCCGCCTTGCTCGCAAGGCCCGACCGCGTCGGTGCTGATGTCTCGGCCTTGCGCCGCACGCTGGAGGGACGTTTCGGCAGCAGCGCAGCCGCTCACAACGGCTATCTGGTGTTTGGCGACGCCGTGTCCGGCCGCCCCGCCGCCGACCAGGCGGCATGGCTTTACGCCCAGATGCTGCGCTGGGGACAAGCGCGTCTCTGCGCGGAGGAACTGCGCATTGCGAGAGGCGTTTTCGATCCTGCTTTCTTTGATGCAGCGACGGGCGCGGCGCCCATCGAAGCGGCGCCGATCGCAGCCTTTTCGGGGGCGCCCTTCGACGCTCGAAACATCGAAGCCTATCTCGATTCCTTCGCAATCCGTGTACCGCGCTGACGCCAAATTTGAGGCGCTCGGCATAAACACTCGGCGCCTTGCCGCCTAAGCGCGCGGCGCCGGGAATGGCGGCTTGACGCTGCGAAACCATTCAAGGCGCTGGTTTTCCGGCCATCCCCCAAACCACGACGCGCTGGCGCCTCGTTTGCAAGATATCACCCGATAGCGCCTTTTCCCGGCGCGGGGTCCAGCGCAGGACCCACGCAGCAACGCCGCTGTTCCGAAC
>JAMBEQ010000025.1 GCA_024506175.1 Methylocystis sp. | reverse complement strand
CGCTGTCGCAATATGTCGTCGTCGCCCAGGACGCGGTCGAAGTCGTCTCCTACGATCGCAAGAACGACTTCGCCGAGCGCCGCTTCGAGACAGCCGACGCCGGGCTCGACCTGCCGGTCATCGGCGCGCGGCTGTCGCTCCGCGAAATCTATCGCGCCACGGGCCTTCTCTAGCGAACCCGCCCGGCGCGGGACGCTTGCCCTTTACGCGCAAGGCCGCTAACCGTGTCGCGATCAAACCGGAAATTGAGCTCATGAAAGCACGTGTCGTCGTCACCTTGAAAAACGGCGTCCTCGATCCGCAAGGCAAAGCGATCGAAGGCGCGCTGAAGTCGCTCGGCGTCGAGGGCGTCGAGAGCGTGCGGCAAGGCAAGGTTTTCGATGTGGAACTGGCGGGCGCGGACGCCGACGCCGCCAGGGCCCAGTTGAGCGCGGCCTGCGAGAAGCTGCTCGCCAACACCGTCATCGAGAACTACAAGATCGACCTCTGAGAGCGCAAATGAAGGCCGCCGTCATCGTCTTCCCCGGCTCGAATCGCGAAGGCGACATGGCGCGCGCGCTCGAGCAGGCGACCGGAAAGAAACCTGCGATGCTATGGCACGCGGATCACGAGCTGCCGGCGGGCACGGATCTCGTCGTGCTGCCGGGCGGCTTCTCCTATGGCGATTATCTGCGCTGCGGCGCCATCGCCGGCCGGGCCGCCATCATGGACGCGGTGCGGGCGCACGCCGAGCGCGGCGGCCTGGTGCTCGGCGTCTGCAACGGTTTCCAGATCCTGTGCGAGAGCGGCCTGCTGCCGGGCGTGCTCATGCGCAACGCCAACCTCCGCTTTGTCTGCAAGATGCAGCATCTACGGGTCGAGCGCGACGACACCGCCTTCACGCGCCGCTACGCCAAGGGGCAGGTCATCGAGGCCTGCATCGCCCATGGCGAAGGCAATTACGAAGCCGACGACGCGACAATCGAGCGGCTTGAGGGCGAGGGGCTTGTGGCCTTCCGCTACTGCGATGAAACCGGCGTCGTGGGCGGCGCGGCAAACCCGAACGGCTCGCGCAACGACATCGCCGGGATTTATTCGCCAAACCGCAACGTGCTCGGTCTGATGCCTCACCCGGAAAACCTCATCGATCCGCTCGTTGGTGGGATTGACGGCCGCACGCTGTTCGAGAGCCTCGCCAACGCGGCGTAGGCCGCAAGGCCGCCATCGCCGCCGGACAAGCCCGCTCTTGCTGAAACCGGGCCGAACGCCTACATCCGCCTGACATATTGTTCAGGATGGCCGGAATGGACAGCGAAGGCGCGAAGTCGCTGCAGATGCATGCGACGACGATCATACTGGTGAAAAAGCAGGGCGAGACCGTCATTGCCGGGGATGGTCAGGTGAGCCTCGGCCAAACCATCATGAAAGGCAACGCGAAAAAAGTCCGCCGCCTTGGCAAAGGCGATGTGATCGCGGGCTTCGCCGGCGCCACGGCCGACGCCTTCACCCTCTTCGAGCGGCTTGAGACCAAGCTCGAGCAATACCCGGGGCAGCTCATGCGCGCCTGCGTGGAGCTGGCCAAGGATTGGCGCATGGATCGCTACCTCCGCCGGCTGGAGGCCATGATGCTCGTCGCCGACAAGAATGTCGGTCTGGTGCTCACAGGCTCGGGCGACGTGCTGGAGCCCGAGTCGCACGAAGGCGGCGCCGTCGCGGCGATCGGCTCGGGCGGCAATTATGCGCTGGCGGCCGGCCGCGCGCTGATCGACAGCCCCGCCGACGCCGAGACGATCGCACGCCGCGCCATGAACATCGCCGCCGACATTTGCGTCTACACGAACCACAGTATCGTGGTGGAGAAAATCTGATGGCCGATTTCTCGCCGCGCGAGATCGTTTCCGAACTCGATCGCTATATCGTCGGGCAGCATGAAGCCAAGCGCGCCGTCGCGATCGCGCTTCGCAACCGCTGGCGCCGCCTGCAGCTCACCGGGCAGATGCGCGAAGAGGTGATGCCCAAGAACATCCTCATGATCGGCCCGACAGGCTGCGGCAAGACCGAGATTGCGCGCCGCCTTGCGCGCCTCGCCAACGCCCCTTTTCTCAAGGTCGAAGCGACGAAATTCACCGAGGTCGGTTATGTTGGCCGCGACGTCGAGCAGATAGTCCGCGACCTCATCGAAGTTGCGCTCGTGATGGTGAGGGAGCGCCGCCGCAAGGATGTGCAGGCGCGCGCCGAAAAGGCCGCCGAGGAGCGCGTTCTGGATGCGCTTGTCGGCCCCGCCGCCTCGCCCGCAACGCGCGAGAGCTTCCGCAAGCGGCTGCGTGACGGCGAGCTCGACGACAAGGAAGTCGAGGTCGAATTGCAGCAGTCGGGCGGCTCCATGCCGATGTTCGAGCTCCCGACCATGCCGGGCGCGAGCGTCTCGGCCTTTTCGCTCGGCGATCTCTTCGGCAAGATGCAGCGCGGCAAGCCGCGCAAGCTCACCGTGAAGGAAGCGCAGGGCCCGCTCGTGGCCGAAGAAAGCGACAAGCTCATCGACCAGGAGGCGAGCGTTCGCGAAGCCATTCACGAGGTCGAGAACAACGGCATCGTCTTCATCGACGAGATGGACAAGATCTGCGCCCGCGAGGGCCGCGGCGGCGCCGACGTCTCGCGCGAGGGCGTGCAGCGCGACCTGCTGCCGCTGATCGAGGGCACGACCGTCGCGACCAAGCATGGGTCGGTGAAGACAGACCATGTGCTCTTCATCGCCTCCGGCGCCTTCCATGTGGCGAAGCCTTCGGACCTGCTCCCCGAGCTTCAGGGCCGACTGCCGATTCGCGTGGAATTGGCCTCGCTCAACGAAGAAGACTTCCGCCGCATTCTGACCGAAACCGAAGCCTGTCTCACCAAGCAATATATCGCGCTAATGGGCACGGAAGGCGTGACGCTCGAGTTCGCGCCCTCGGCCGTCGACGCCATCGCAAAGGTCGCTGTCCAAGTGAACACCTCGGTCGAGAACATCGGCGCCCGGCGCCTGCAGACGGTGATGGAGCGCGTGCTCGACGACATCAGCTTCACGGCCTCCGACCGCGCGGGCGAGACGGTGACGATCGACGGCGATTTTGTCGAAGAGCATATCGGGGATCTGGCGAAGAACCGGGATTTGAGCCGGTTTATTCTTTAATGACGATCGAGCATGAGCGGCGCCAATACCTCCCCTTTACGGGGAGGTAGCGGCCAAAGGCCGCCGGGTGGGGTTCTCTCAGCAACGATAGTCATTGGGGCTTGCCCCACCCGGCCCCGCTTACGCGGGGCCCCCCTCCCCGTAAAGGGGAGGGATGGGCTCACGGCCAGCGTTCGTTCAGCCCCGCTTTGAGGGGCGATTTTCCCAAGGCGCTCTCATCGCCATGAGCTTCTGCAAGCGGCAGTTTTTCTTAGCGGGCGCCTCGAAAAACTTCTGAAAGCGGTCAAAGACCTTCCCGTCGACTACGACAAGAGTCGCATCAAGTCGCTCATCTTGCTCGATCCCGGATTTGCTCGGCTGGGTCATTTCCGAGCCTTCCTCAAGTCGAGCTGTAGTGGCCCGAATGGCGCGGGTCAACTTACCCACACTTGCGCCCGCGCCCGAGCGTTGTCATAAACCCCGCCAAAGTTCCTCAACCCGCACGGCGCAATCCATGTCCAGCTTCCCCCAGCGCGTCTTCTCGGGCGTGCAGTCCACCGGCAATCTGCATCTCGGCAACTATCTCGGCGCGATCGTCAAGTTCGTCGAGCTGCAGGAGCGTTTCGACTGCCTTTATTGCGTCGTCGACCTGCACGCCATCACCGTGCCGCAGGACCCGATCGAGCTGCGCAACAACACCCGCGAGATCGCGGCGGCCTTTCTAGCCTGCGGCATCGACCCCAAGAAGAACATCGTCTTCAACCAGAGCCAGGTGCCCGAGCACGCCGAGCTTGCCTGGGTATTGAATTGCGTCGCCCGCATCGGCTGGCTCAATCGCATGACGCAGTTCAAGGACAAGGCCGGCAAGGACCGCGAGAACGCATCGATGGGCCTTCTCGATTATCCTGTCCTGATGGCCGCCGACATTCTCCTCTATCGCGCCACCCATGTGCCGGTCGGCGAAGACCAGAAGCAGCATCTCGAGCTCGCGCGCGACATCGCGCAAAAGTTCAACAACGACTTCGGCCCTTCGATCGAGCGCAATGGTTTCGGCGAGGCCTTCTTCCCCCTGCCCGAGCCCCTCATCTCCGGCCCGGCCACGCGCGTCATGAGCTTGCGCGACGGCACGAAGAAAATGTCGAAATCGGACGCTTCCGATTATTCGCGCATCAATCTCTCCGACGACGCCGATCAGATCGCGCAGAAGGTGAAGAAGGCCAAGACCGATCCCGAACCCCTGCCGTCTGAGGAGAAAGGCCTCGAAGGCCGTCCGGAGGCGGATAACCTCGTGGGCATCTTCGCCGCGTTGTCGGGACGAACGAAGGTGCATGTGCTGAGCGAATTCGGCGGGTCGAATTTCTCGACCTTCAAGAGCGCGCTGGTCGATCTCTCCGTCGCGAAACTTTCGCCGATCACGGCGCAGATGCGCCGCATTCGCGAGGACGAAGGGCATATCGACCAGGTGTTGCGCGACGGCTCCGAGCGCGCCCGCGCAATCGCTCGCGAGAACATGAACGCTGTGAAGGATATCGTGGGGTTCTTGAGGTAGAGGACATCAGGGCCGCTGTTATCGCGAACGCGAGCGCCATTCGTCCCGAGTAATTTCCCAGATTTCCGCTGGCAGCCGCCCTGCCACGTAATCCCGGTCACAAAAACCAATGACGCGCATTCCGGCGCTCTCGGAAATGCGCCGCGAGGGAACATTGGCAATGGCCTTCGGAACCCGGAGCGCTGACTTTCCTAGCGTTTCGAACCAGTATTCCGTCACGGCGTTGGCGGCTTCCGTGGCCAGGCCCCGACCGCGCAACTCCGGGACAAGCCAGAAACCCCTGTTGTCGTTCGGCTCGTCCATCAGAGAAATTACGCCGATAAGTCGAGCCGGCGCTTCAGTCAACCTAGTCGACCAATGCCACGCTGTTCCTTTTTCCATTGCCGGAAGCGCAATGTCGCGGATGAACGTGAGCGCTCCGTCCTCGGGATAGGGCCACGGAATCACGCTGGACAAGAACTGCACGATCTCCCAATGAGGGAACTTCTCTTGCACTGCGTCAACGTCGGACAGGCCCAACGGTCGCAATAATAGGCGGCGCGTTTCGAGAGGTGGGATAGCAGCCACATTCATCTCCGAACTTGTGAATTCCGAATGCGCCCATGGCTCCAGCGCAATCAAACGGCGACGACGCGAATGCCATCGCTCTGCTGGTTCCACCAATGAGCTATCCGGTCATTTTTGCAGCGCCTCCGGCCTCGGCCCGCCCGTCGCCCAATCCAGCAGTTCCACCGTATGCACGACCGGGACCGCCGTCCCCGCCCCGATCTGGACCATGCAGCCGAGGTTGCCCGCAGCGATCACATCCGGGGCGACGCTTTCGATATTGACGACCTTACGCGCGC
>JAMBEQ010000024.1 GCA_024506175.1 Methylocystis sp. | reverse complement strand
CTCGGTTCGGGCCTCGGCACGGCGGCTGTGATCGTCATGGACAAGTCCACCGACATCATCCGCGCCATCGCCCGGCTGGCTTATTTCTACAAGCACGAGAGCTGCGGCCAATGCACGCCTTGCCGCGAGGGCACGGGCTGGATGTATCGCGTCGTGCAGCGCATGGTCGAAGGCCGCGCGCACAAGAAAGAGATCGACATGTTGTTCGACGTGTCGAAGCAGATCGAGGGTCACACCATTTGCGCGCTCGGCGATGCGGCGGCATGGCCGATCCAGGGCCTGATCACCCATTTCCGCGAGACCATCGAAGAACGCATCGAGCAATACACGGCGAATCCGCACCACGAACCCATTCGCGAGGCGGCGGAGTAACCATGAACAAGCGCGGTTTGACTTCGGAGAGAGCGAAGTGACAAAGATTCTCGTCGATGGCGTCGAGGTGGACGTTCCGGGAGAGTTCACGCTTCTCCAGGCATGCGAGGAGGCGGGGGCCGAGGTGCCGCGCTTTTGCTATCATGAGCGCCTGTCGATCGCCGGCAACTGCCGCATGTGCCTTGTCGAGGTGAAAGGCGGCCCGCCGAAGCCGCAGGCCTCCTGCGCCATGTCTGTGAAGGATTTGCGCCCGGGGCCGAACGGGGCGCCGCCGGAAGTCTTCACCAAATCTCCGATGGTGAAGAAGGCGCGCGAAGGCGTGATGGAGTTCCTGCTGGTCAACCATCCGCTCGATTGCCCGATCTGCGATCAGGGCGGCGAGTGCGACCTGCAGGACCAGGCGCTCGCCTTCGGCGGCGACAGTTCGCGCTTCCACGAGAACAAGCGCGCGGTCGAGGACAAATATATCGGCGTCCTCGTCAAGACCGAGATGAACCGCTGCATCCATTGCACGCGCTGCGTTCGCTTTACGGCGGAAGTCGCGGGCACGGGCGACATGGGCGCCATCGGCCGCGGCGAGGATATGGAGATCACCACCTATCTCGAAAGCGCGATGACCTCGGAACTGCAAGGCAATGTCGCTGACCTTTGCCCGGTCGGCGCGTTGTTGCCCAAGCCGCAGAGCTTCCGCGCCCGTCCGTGGGAATATCAGAAGACCGAGACCATCGACGTCATGGACGCGCTGGGTTCCGCGATCCGCATCGACTCACGCGGTCGCGAAGTGATCCGCATTCTGCCGCGCGTCAACGACGCGGTGAATGAGGAATGGATTTCGGACAAGACGCGCCAGATCGTCGACGGCCTGAGGACGCAGCGCCTCGATCGTCCCTATGTCCGCGAGAGCGGCCGTCTGAGGCCTGCTTCCTGGCAGGAAGCCTTCGAACTGATCGCAGCAAAGCGCAAGGCCTCGGCGCCGGGCCGCACCGGCGCGATCGTCGGCGATCTCGCCGCGGTCGAGGAGATTTTCGCGCTGAAGCTGCTGATGCAGCAGCTGGGATCGCCGAACTTCGATTGCCGCCAGGACGGCGCGAAGCTCGACCCGAAACTGGGCCGGGGTTCCTATATCTTCAACTCGACGATCGCGGGGATCGACCAGGCCGACGCTCTGCTGATCGTTGGCTCGAACCCGCGCAAGGAGTCGCCCGTTCTCAACGCGCGCATCCGCAAGCGCTGGCTCAAAGGCGATTGCAAGATTTCGCTCGTCGGCGAGAAGGCGGATCTCACTTACGACTACGACTATCTCGGCGCCGGCCCGGATTCGCTTCTGCGTTTCATTCAGGAGGGCAAGCCGGTCGGCAAGCTGCTGGTGATCGTCGGGCAGGGGGCGATCGCCCGCCCCGACGGCGACGCCATTCTCGCGCTTGCGGCGCAGGCGGCGCAGCGACTCGGCGGCGTGTCGGAGGGGTGGAAGGGGTTCTCGATCCTGCACACGGCGGCCTCTCGCGTCGGCGCGCTCGATCTCGGCTTCACGCCGGCTCAGGGCGGTCTCGACGCGGCGCATATGGCCAAGGCCGGGGCGATGGGCCTGCTCTTCCTGCTCGGCGCGGATGAAATCGCGATCGCGCCGGGCGCTTTCGTTGTGTATGTCGGCTCCCATGGCGATCGCGGCGCCCATCGCGCCGACGTCATTCTGCCGGGCGCCGCCTATACAGAAAAATCTGGGCTTTACGTGAACACGGAAGGCCGCGTGCAGCTTGCCTCCCGTGTCGTCTTCCCTCCGGGTGAGGCCCGCGAGGATTGGGCGATTCTTCGGGCGCTATCGGCGGTCGTCGGTCATGCGCTGCCTTTCGACTCCCTCGCGCAATTGCGCAAGAAGCTCGTCGAGGCCCATCCGCATTTTGCCCGCATCGACCAGATCGAAGCCGGCAATCCAGCCGATGTCGGCAAGGTCGCCAGCCAGTCGGCGATCGCGATGAAGGACCCCTTCGTCAACGCCATCAGCGATTACTACCTCACCAATCCGATCGCGCGCGCCTCGGCGGTCATGGCGGAATGCTCGGCCCTCGCCCAGGGCCGACAGGCCCAAGCGGCGGAATAGGAGCGAAGACGTGAGCGATTGGATGAACGCCATCACTGCCTATCTCGCCGAGAGTCCCGTTCTGCTCGCGCTCATCAAGAGCGTCCTGATCGCGGTCGTGCTGCTGGTCTATGTCGCCTATGTGATTTTGGCGGACCGTAAGATCTGGGCGGCCGTGCAGCTGCGTCGCGGCCCGAACGTGGTCGGCCCCTGGGGCCTGCTGCAGAGCTTCGCGGACTTCATCAAATTCGCGATCAAGGAGCCGGTGATTCCCGACACGGCGAACAAGGGAATCTTCCTGTTCGCGCCCTTCATCATGGCGACGCTCTCCATCGCCGCCTGGGCGGTGATACCGGTGTCCGACGGCGGCTGGGTGGTCGGCGACATCAACGTCGGCATTCTCTACATCTTCGCGCTGTCGTCGCTCGGCGTTTATGGCGTGATCATGGGCGGCTGGGCGTCGAACTCGAAATATCCATTCCTTTCGGCGCTGCGCTCCGCCGCGCAGATGGTGTCCTACGAGGTCTCGATCGGCTTCGTGATCATCACCGTGCTGCTTTGCGCCGGCTCGCTGAACCTGACCGACATCGTGCGCGCCCAGGATACGCCCTATGGCATGGCGGGCTGGTACTGGCTGCGTCTCTTCCCGATGTTCATCATCTTTTTCGTCTCTGCGCTCGCCGAGACGAACCGTCCGCCCTTCGACCTCGTGGAAGCGGAATCCGAGCTCGTCGCCGGCTTCATGATCGAATATTCGGCGACGCCCTACGTGCTGTTCATGCTCGCTGAATATGTGGCGATCGTGACCATGTGCGCGCTGCTGACGATCCTCTTCTTCGGGGGCTGGCTGCCGCCAGCGAACATCGCGCCCTTCACCTATGTGCCCGGCGTGATCTGGTTCATCCTGAAAGTCAGCTTCTTCTTCTTCTTCTTCGCCATGGTGAAGGCCTTCGTGCCGCGCTACCGCTATGATCAGCTGATGCGCCTGGGCTGGAAGGTCTTCCTGCCGATTTCGCTCGCCATGGTGATCATCGTCGCCGCCGTGCTGCAATTCGGCGGCGGCGCGGCAGCGAACTGAGGCCCGTCATGAGACTAGACCACGCCGCCAAGTCGCTTTTCCTGTCGGAGTTCGTCGGCGCCTTCCTGCTGTCGATGCGCTACTTCTTCAAGCCGAAGGCGACGATCAACTATCCGCACGAGCGAAATCCGCAGTCGCCGCGCTTCCGCGGCGAGCATGCGCTGCG
>JAMBEQ010000023.1 GCA_024506175.1 Methylocystis sp. | reverse complement strand
ACCTGCTTGTCTGTCGTAGGCGCGGGCGGTTTGTCGCCGTCGGCGTCGTCCTCGGCGTCCTTCAGCCCTTGCGGCTTATCGTCCTGGGGCGCGACCTTCTCCGGCTCGTTGCGCTTGGTCTTGGCTTCCTTCGCCTCCTCGGGGGCGTTTTGCTCGCTTTTTTCTTTGCTCTCGGCCTTAGGGGCGTCGGT
Source organism: Methylocystis sp. (assembly GCA_024506175.1). Lineage (GTDB taxonomy): Bacteria > Pseudomonadota > Alphaproteobacteria > Rhizobiales > Beijerinckiaceae > Methylocystis. The sequence continues at coordinate 9,813 of JAMBEQ010000023.1, read as the reverse complement.
CGCCGGCTTTTCGTCGATCGTAGGCTGAGGCTTAGGCGGGGGCGGCGGAGGTTTTTGCTCCTCCTTCTTTTCCTGCGGCGGCGGCTCGGGCGGCGGCGGCTCCTCCTTCTTCTCCTGAGAAGGCGGCGGCTCCGTGATCACCTCAACGGGAATCTCTTCCGGCGGCGGCTGGAGCTCCGTATGCCGGTCCTCCCACAGGAGAAAGGCGAGTAGCGCGAAATGCAGCAGGAGGCCCACGAGGACGAAGGCCAGGAAACGCGGACGCGGAGCGCCGCCGCCCGGGCGCGGCTCGAAGAGCCTCTCCATCGCGACAGCGGCGAGAACGGCGCCCAAAGGCTTTTGTCTGACCGTTTCGTTCATACCGATGGAGGATGCCGTCCAAAAAAGCGGGGCAGGCCGTAAAGCCAACAGGGGCAAATCACGCCGGAATTTGCCACAAGGGGCCACCGCTTCGCAAACCTTCTGGCGTTTTTTGCGGCGGTCAACTCGATAGGGGCGTCAAGCCGCCTTATGCCGCCGGATTTTTATCCTTATATGAGAAACAGCTAATCAAATACGCGCGCGGCGCATTCCGCAAGAGTTGACAGACTTTTGCGAAGAAGGATGCGCTGCAGACTTCTGATTTAGCGCGGTTTCTGGATCGCTCGCATGATTCCATGCGAGCGGAAAGCGCGCCAGCGCGCGAAGGGAGAATCGAATGCGCAACCGCCTCGGACTCACGCGGCGCAACTTCCTGCTTTCGGCCGCAGCGTTTGCCGCCTCCACCAGCGCGCGCGCAGCGCCGAGAGCGGCTACGGACAGCTTTGTTCCCGACGTCGACATCGAGCTCATCTGTCGGCGCGACGCGGTTCAAATTTTCGATGGAAGGCCGACGCAGGTCTGGCGCTACGCCGGCAATCTGCTGAAAGGTCCCGCCAATACGCTGACCGCGCTGCCGCAAAGCTACCTTGGCCCGCTGATGCGCTTCGTGAAGGGCCAAAAAATTCGACTCCGGCTGCGCAACGACTTGCCCGAAGAGACGATCACCCATTGGCATGGCCTGCATGTGCCGATGGAGGCCGACGGCCATCCCATGGCCGCGATCGACCCCGGCCAGACCTATGTCTATGAATTCGAGATGCGCAATCGCGCGAGCTTCAATTTCTACCATCCACACACGCATGAAGCGACCGCCACGCAAGTCTATCATGGCCTCGCCGGCGGGATCATCGTGGAAGACGAAGAGGAACGCGCTCTCGGCCTGCCTTCCGGCGAGTTCGAAATCCCGATCGTGCTTCAGGATCGAAGCTTCGACGACGACAACCAGCTCGGCTATTGGGGCGGAATGCACCGAAATATGTTCGGGTTTTACGGAGAGCGCATCCTCGTCAACGGGCGGCCGGATTTCCGCCTCGAGGTCGCGAGCCGCGCCTATCGGTTGCGCATCCTCAACGCCTCCAATGCGCGCATCTATAAGCTTTGCTGGGATGATCGCACGCCGCTGACCGTCATTGGCGTGGATGGCGGCCTATTGGAGAGGCCCGAAACGCGCCCCTATGTGATGCTCGCGCCAGCCGAGCGCGTCGATCTCTGGGTCGATTTCAGCGGCCGCGCGGTCGGCTCCAAGCTCGTGATGCGCAGCGGCGAATTTGACGGCCTCGTGCCGCCGATGGCCCAACGCATGATGGGGGGCGGACTCACGATCGGCGACGACTACCCGCTCTTTGCCGCCACCGTGACGCGCGCCATGAGCGATAGTCCCAAGCTTCCCGAGAAGCTCGCGACGATCAGGCATTATCGCGTGGAGGAGATCGCCAATCGCGACAGCCCGCGCCCAATCGCGCTCTCGATGAGCCATATGCAGCTCGCAATCAACGGCCGAACTTACGAGCATGACAATGTGATGGATATCGAGCGCGTGCCGGTCAACTCGGTTCAGCTCTTCGAAATCTTCCATGATCACGGCGGCGGCATGGGGATGGGAATGGGCGGCGGAATGATGCGCGGAGGAATGATGGGCGGCGGAATGATGGGCGGAATGGGCCACGGCATGATGGGCGGCGGCATGGGGATGATGGGCATGATGGACATGGCTCATCCCGTCCATCTGCATGGCCAGCCATTCGAAGTGCTCAGCCGCACTTACACTGGCGAGGACGAGGAGGCCTATGCGACCATCCGCGAGGGGCTAATCGACAGCGGCCTGAAAGACACTGTTCTGGTGGCGCCTGGCGAGCGGGTGCGGATCGCCAAGCCCTTCGGCGATTTCAAGGGCCGCTTCATGTATCACTGCCACAACCTCGAACATGAGGACATGGGCATGATGCGGGAATTCTCGGTGGAGTGAGGCCGGCGGCGGCTACTCCTCTGCGTCGGTGAAGAGGATCACCTCGTCGGGGAGGCCGGCGGCCGCGCTGATTTCAAGGGTGACGCCGGCGACACGGGCGAACCCCGCCTCGCTTTCGAGCAGCACCACGGCGTCGCCCGGCATTTGGCAGTCTTTCGATCAGTTGGGCGGCGGTCATGATGGGGCTCTTGCTGTCGGCGCGACCGGGCGAAGCAAGCCGCAAGCCATAAGGACCGCGGGCCTTCAGGCCCGCATGTTCGAAGCGAGCTTGGCTCGCGGTCCTATGCTGTGCGGCGATCAGCCGCCGCACGCATAGCTCAGCTCGCTCTTGCTGATCTGATCGGCGACCCAGGCGACGCCCTTGGCCCGGTGCGCTTCGATGAAGGCGGACGCCTTGTCGAGATCCGCGCCCGAAAGCGACATGTTGCACATGCGCGCCACCTGGCGGCCGATCTCGGCCTTGCGGGCGACGGGGGTCCCACGCGATAGAACGGCGCTGACCGCCTGAACGGCGGAGGGATTTGCAAAAGCCGGAGCGGCGATCATAGCAAGCGCACAGCACGCGAAAACGCGGGTTCGTCTCATCTTTGTTCCTTCGGGTTTGGATGGGCGCTTCTAATGAGCGCCGGCTTGTCCGGGACGCCGCGGCGGCGGTTTAGTCTCTTCAGCGGACAGGCGATAGAGCGCTGGACAATGTGATAGCTTTAGGGCGACAGCGGGGAATCAAAGAGGCGGGGTTGATGTAATTCCAGCGCCAGAATGATTCGTCACTCCCGGGCGGCCGCCGTCCAATGGGGAATCCAGCTAAACCCAGAGCGTTTGACAGCTCTGCATCCCGATCGCTCGCTTGCGCGAGCGTCGGGAATGCTGCCGGCGAATATAGTGCGGGGCTAAGGAATTCAGCGCCAGTGCTTAGTGCTGCATGCCGCCGCCATGGTCCATGCCCCCCATGCCGCCACCCGAGCCGCCGTCATGGCCCATGCCGCCCATCATGCCGCCCATCATGCCGCCGCCGCCCATCATCGAATGGCCGACCTTCATGACGCGGGTCATGGTTTCGCTTGCGATCTTCTTCTGCTCGTCGGAGAGGGCGTTGAAGAGCGGTTCGATCGCCGCTTTCTGCGCGCGCACGATGTCGAGATGACTCGACATGTGGTTCTCCATCATATTGAGCTTGTTGATGACAGTGGGCTTCGAATTATCTGGCCTGTTGTCCATTGCAGCGCACTTGGACTGGGCCTTCTGCGCCGCAGCGCGCCAGGCGTCGGCGAAATTGTTCCACGCGGTTAGCTGCTGGTCGGTCAGCTTCAGCTCTGCCTTCAAATAGGCGAGGCGTCCTTCGACGTGATCGGCGAAGCCACACATCATCTTGTTCATCATGGCGCCCATGCCGCCGCCTGAACCATGATCCATGCCGCCGCCGGCGCCGCCATGGCTCATGCCGCTGCCCATCATGCCGCCCATTCCACCCATGCCGCCCATCATGCCGCCGCCATGGCCCATGCCACCCATGCCGCCACCGGAGCCGCCGCCCTGGTGGCCCGCATGCTCGTCGGCCTTGGGCGATTCACCCTTTGGCGCTTCGGCGGCCTGCGCCTGCGCCTTGCCGGGGTCGACCCATTGCGCGGCGCCATGAGAGGAAGGATCCATCGGCTCGGCCTGCGCCAGACCGCAGGCCAGCGTTAGCGCCGCCACGCTCGACATGATGAAAATGTCCCGAGTCCTCATGTTTTCCTCCCTAGCATTATCCATAAGCGCAAAGCATGGGTCATGGCCGCCGCCCCGTCCGGAACAATGTCACAGAACGCCAGGCGAGGCACTCCGCCAATTGTCGCGCGTCAAATGCGGCGAGCAAAAAACCAACGGATAAAATAAATGCGGCCGCTCGAGAGCGACCGCACAGCGCGCGATATAAAAACCTATTTGGAATTTTCTGATTTATTGTACTGATGATGCACGTACCGTGCATCGCCCTGGACGGGGCGCGGCGCGTGAACCTCATCCTTCTTCGTGGGCTCCTGGTAGCCCGGCTGGCCCGCCACTTTCGGAGCGCCCCATTTGGCGTCCTCGGCGAAGGCCGTGGAGCCGAAGCCGCAGATCGCTGGAACGGCGATCAGCGCTACGAGCGCAGAGTGCTTGAAGCTCATCGTTTCCTCCTCTGTTAAGTCGTAGATGGAAGCATCTGCTTCCACGCCGACTATAGTGAAGGAGTTTTTCACCCTCGCAACAGAGAAATTTGCTCGCGGGATGCCGCGAGGAAGAAACACAATCTTTTGTTATTGTGGCCTTTTCTCCGCAATACTCACGAGCGTGCGCAAGATGCGCCGCGTACCGGCGAGGCGCTGCTTCATCGTTTCGAACTCGCGAATGAAGACGATGCGCATATCCTGGCGCACCTTGGCCGAGGCCCCCTGCTCCGCGACATAGCGCACGAGCCCGGCGGGATCAGCGAAGTGATTGTCTCGGAATGAGACAATGACGCCCTTCGGGCCGGCGTCGACCTTCTCGATATGGGCGCGGCGGCACAGGGCCTTGATCGCGACAATTTCCATGAGCTGCTCGACCTCGGGCGGAATGGGGCCGAAGCGGTCGATCATCTCGGCGGCGAAGGCCTCGATGTCGTGGTCGGTCTCCAGGGTCGAAAGGCGGCGGTAGAGCTGCAGCCGCAGGGTCAGATCGGGGATGTAATCCTCCGGTATGGTCACCGGCGCGCCAATCGCAATGGTCGGCGACCAAACCTCCTCTTCCGGCTCCTCGACGCCCGCCTTCAGCAAGGTGATCGCGTCGGAGAGCATCTGCTGATACAGCTCGTAACCGACTTCCTTGATGTGCCCAGACTGCTCGTCTCCCAGCAGATTGCCGGCGCCGCGAATATCGAGGTCATGGCTCGCGAGCTGGAAGCCCGCGCCTAGCGTATCGAGCGATTGCAGCACCTCAAGACGCTTTTGCGCCTGCGGCGTGATGGTGCGATTGGCCGGCGTCGTGAAGAGCGCATAGGCCCGCGTCTTGGAGCGGCCGACGCGTCCGCGCAGCTGATAGAGCTGCGCAAGGCCGAACATATCCGCGCGCCACACGATCAGCGTATTGGCGGTCGGAATGTCGAGGCCGGATTCGACGATGGTGGTCGAGAGCAGAATATCGAACTTGCCGTCGTAGAAGGCCGACATTTTCTCTTCGAGCTCTGTCGGGCTCATCTGGCCGTGCGCGATGACGAATTTCGCCTCCGGTAGATTCTCGCGCAGGAAGGCGGCGGCTTCCTCCAGATCCTCTATGCGCGGACAGACGAAGAAGGCCTGTCCGCCGCGATAGCGCTCACGCAGCAAGGCTTCGCGTACGATCAGCGGATCGAATGGCGAGACAAAGCTGCGCACGGCAAGACGATCGACCGGCGGCGTGGTGATGAGCGAGAGCTCGCGCACGCCCGTCATGGCGAGCTGCAGCGTGCGCGGAATGGGCGTCGCCGAAAGCGTCAGCACATGCACTTCCGCGCGCAACTCCTTCAAGCGCTCCTTATGGGCGACGCCGAAATGCTGCTCCTCATCGATGATGACGAGGCCGAGATCGGAGAAATTCACTCCCTTGCCGAGGATCGCATGGGTGCCGACGAGAATCTCGACCTTGCCTTCGCCAAGCTCTTTCTTGGTTTCGCGCGCCTCCGCGGCCCCCACCATGCGCGACAGACGGCCGATCTTGATCGGCAGGCCGGCGAAGCGCTCGGTGAAGGTCTTGTAGTGCTGGCGCGCGAGCAGCGTCGTCGGCGCCACGACGGCGACCTGCTTGCCATTGATCGCCGTGCAGAAGGCGGCGCGCAGCGCAACCTCGGTCTTGCCGAAGCCGACGTCGCCGCAAACGAGCCGATCCATCGGACGCCCGGCGGCGAGATCGTCGAGCACGGCCTCGATCGCGGCGAGCTGGTCCTCCGTCTCGTCATAGGGAAAGCGCGCGCAGAACTCGTCATAAACGCCTTCCGGCGGGAAGAGCTTCGGCGCCTGACGCAATTGGCGCTGCGCGGCGATGGCGATGAGGCCTTTCGCCATCTCGCGGATGCGGTTCTTCATCCGGGCCTTGCGCGTCTGCCAGCCGACGCCGCCCAATTTATCGAGGTGCGCTTCCGTATCCTCGCCGCCGTAGCGCGTCAGAAGCTCGATGTTTTCAACCGGCAGATAGAGCTTGTCGCCGCCCGCATAATGCAGTTCGAGACAGTCGTGCGGCGCGCCGGCGGCGGTGATCGTCTCGAGCCCGACGAAGCGGCCGATGCCGTGATCGACATGCACCACGAGATCGCCCGCCGTGAGCGCAGCGACTTCGCCGAGGAGATTTTCGGCTTTGCGCTTGCGGCGGCGCCGCACGAGTCGATCGCCGAGGATGTCCTGCTCGCCCACCAGCGCATAAGCGTCGGTCTCGAATCCATGTTCTACGCCGAGCACGGCGAGAGAGACGCCGCCCCGCCCCTTCGCCAGAGCGGCGGGCAGAGAGCCGACAAGGCCGAGTTCCTTGAGCCCATGCTCCTGCAGAACATGGCCGAGACGCTCGCAGGAGCCGTCCGACCAGCCGGCGACGACGACCGTCTTGCCGGCGCCGCGCAGCGCCTGCACATGATCCGCCGCCGCCTGGAAGACGTTGACTTCCGGCTCGTTGCGCTCGGGCGCGAAGTCGCGGCCGACCCGCGCGCCGCAGTCGAGAGCGTCCGCGCGCTCGGAAGCGAAAGGCGAGAACTGGGCGTTGGCCCGCTCGGCGAGCGCGTCGCGCCATTCGTCGGCCGTCAGATAAAGGGCGCTCGGCTCGAGCGGCTTGTAATTCGAGTGCGCCGGGTTGAGGTCGTGCGCCTCCTTGCGCGCCTCGTAATAATCGGCGACCTGCTCGAGGCGCTCATGGGCCGCTTCCTCGACAAGCGCGTCGAACATCAAGGGCGCCTCGCCGAGATAATCGAAGAGCGTGTCCATCCGCTCGTAGAAGAGCGGCAGCCAATGCTCCATGCCGTGATGGCGCCTGCCCTCGCTCACCGCCTCGTAAAGCGCGTCGCCGCGCGTTTCGCCCCCAAAGCGCGCCGCATAATTCTGGCGGAATCGGCGCATCGTGTCGGAGGTGAGGCGCAACTCGCTCATCGGCGTAAGATCGAGCGCCCGCAGCTGCCCCGTGGCGCGCTGCGTCTCGGGATCGAAGCTGCGGATCGACTCCAGCGTGTCGCCGAAGAAATCGAGGCGGATCGGCGCGGGCATGCCCGGCGGAAAAAGATCGATCAGACCGCCGCGCTGGGCGTATTCGCCTGTCTCGCGCACCATGCTTGCGCGCAGAAATCCGTTGGCCTCCAGCCACAACGCCAGTTCGTCGAGCTTGACGACATTCCCCGGCGCGGCCGAAAAACTCTCCGCCGCGATCATCTTCTTTGGGGGAACGCGCTGCAGCAGGCAATCGGCGGTCGTCGTAACGATCCGCGGCCGTTCGGCCGAGGAGCTGGCGCGAGCGAGCCGCGAGAGCGCCGTCATGCGCCTCGCCACGACCGCGGCGTGGGGCGAGACGCGGTCATAGGGCTGACAGTCCCAGCCGGGGATGTCCAATATCTCGACGTCCGGATTGGCGAAGCGCAGCGCGTCGCGGAAGGCGGCCGAGCGGCCGGCGTCGCGCGCGACATGGACGAAGACGGCCGGCCGCCCTTCAGCCTCGCGCGCCAGCGCACGCGCGAGATCGGCGCAAAGAAATGCGTCGAAGCCTTCCGGCGCATGGGCGAATAGAAGCTTCTCGCCCTTGGCGAGGCGCGCGCGCGCGGCTTCCAGCGCGCCTGCCGCGCCCTTGGTCTTCACGGCCGTCTTGTTCAATGAATCGGTCCGTCGTGTGTGTGAAAGGCGATGATGGCCTTAAGTAGCGCCGTGTCGCGCTCCGGCGGCGGCTCAGCGCCCCCCGCGAGCCAGCTCAGGAGCTCGGCGTCGGGGAGATCGAGCAGCGCCTCGAGCTCGTCGAGGTCGGTCTCCGAGAGCCCATCGAGGCGCGCGTCGACAAAGCCGCCCATGAGGATGTCGAGCTCGCGCATGCCGCGCCGCCAGGCGCGAACCCGGATGCGCCTGCGGCGGATGGCGCTTTCGCTCGGCCGGTCGTCGCCGGCCTGTGAATAATCTGACATGGGCGGAGTTCTTTTGGGCGCGACGCCCGGAAAATCGGGCCTCGCCATGCGGGACGCTTATCGCAGTAGGACCAGAAAGAAAAGCGCGCGGCGCCTTTCGCGCGACAAGCGCTTGACATCGAAATCCCGCTGCCCTATCCCGCAGTCCTCGCGCGAACGACGCGCCGCGCGGGGGAGTAGCTCAGTTGGTTAGAGCGCCGGCCTGTCACGCCGGAGGTCGCGGGTTCGAGCCCCGTCTCTCTCGCCATTAAATCAACATCTCATAAAACCGCCCGAAGCGCCGCTCCGAACGGATTGTAGGAAATTCCGTCAGAACGCCCTATTGGGCGCGGCGTTTTCGCCGCACTTCATCGACTTTCCTCAACGTCACCGAATCGGCTGGCGCATTAGTCTAGCCGGTTGGTCCTCGTCGCGTCGGCGAGTTCTGTTCCGGTCGCTCCCGCGGCAACGCCGAGCGTGCCTTCGGGCTTCACTAAGTGGACGTTCCCTTAGCGTGGCCGCGAATTTAAATTAAGGGCGATCTGCTCGCGAGCCTATGCTCGGCCCGTTCACGCTGTCCTAGCCTGTGCTAATCTGTCGTCCGCGTCACGGATGGTCCAGACGGCGGTCTGATATTAAAAAAGGCACCTTAAAATGCCTCTCCGCCACGAGATTTATTGAATGATCAGATTTCTAATGGTGTTTCTATTGGAAGGGGAACTTATTGGCATCCATCGGTTGCGTTTAAGACATTTGGGGTCGAAGAGCTGGTCGTCGGAAGATATTGTTCGATTGCCGCCAATGTAGTGCTTATGGCCGGCGGCCAACACCAGTATACCACAGTTTCGACTTGGCCTTTCGATAACTTCCTCCTGGATCTTGCGAATCCGACCAGAACCTATCGCGTTAGAGGACCTCTCATAATCGGCTCGGATGTTTGGATTGGCCATAGTGCATTAATAAGCGGGGGAGCTGAGATAGGGCATGGGGCAGTTATCGGCGCTGGCGCGGTCGTGACAAAAAATGTGCCGCCATATGCGATTGTCATAGGGAACGCCGCCCGCATCCTAAAATTCCGCTTCAGCCCCGGCGTGATCGATGCGTTGTTGCAAATCGGTTGGTGGGAGTGGGCTGCAGAAGATGTTATCGCTCGGTCGGAGTGGTTTTATCGTCCTATTGACGATTTCATCCGTGAATTTAGATCAAAGAAGTCCGACACGTAACGAGCGGCCCCGCCTTGGTCGGTATGAGTAATTTCGCCATTCAGTTTTTACAATGGCCTTGGAAAACACCGCCCCGTCTCTCGCCACTTCAATCAAAGAACTCAGTTTCTCGAACGCCGCGCCCGCGGCAGACGAAGACCGCGCGTATCGGTCGCGTGAACAAAAAA